>NZ_JBHNYP010000024.1:0-45048 GCF_054960655.1 Micrococcus sp. PSi08
TCTTGTCCACGATCGCGTTGAGCGTCGCGGACGGACGCATCACCGAGGTGACCTTCTCCATATCCGGCGCGTAGTAGCCGCCCAGGTCCACCGGGGAACCCTGCACGCCGTTGAGCTCGGCCAGGATGGTCTCCTCCTGGGCCCCCAGCTCCTCGGCGATCGGCTTCGCCGCGGCCGCCAGCTCGGCGTCCTCGGTCTGCTTCGCCAGCTCGCGGGCCCAGTACAGCGCCAGGTAGAAGTGGCTGCCGCGGTTGTCCAGCTCGCCGACCTTGCGCTTCGGGGACTTGCCCTCGATCAGCAGGGTGCCGGTGGCGGCGTCCAGGGTGTCCGCCAGGACCTGCGCGCGGTGGTTCTCGTTCGCGACCGCCTCGTGCTCGAAGGACACGGCCAGCGCGAGGAACTCGCCGAGGGAGTCCCAGCGAAGGTGGTTCTCCTCCAGCAGCTGCTGCACGTGCTTCGGGGCGGAGCCGCCCGCGCCGGTCTCGAACAGGCCGCCGCCGTTGAGCAGCGGGACGATCGACAGCATCTTCGCGGACGTGCCCAGCTCGAGGATCGGGAACAGGTCCGTGTTGTAGTCACGCAGCACGTTGCCGGTCACGGAGATGGTGTCCTCGCCGCGGCGGATGCGCTCCACCGAGAGCTTGGTGGCCTCCACCGGGGAGAGGATGCGCAGATCCAGGCCCTCGGTGTCGTGCTCCTTGAGGTACTCCTCGACCTTCTTGATGAGCTCGCGGTCGTGGGCGCGGGTCTCGTCCAGCCAGAACACGGCCGGGGTCTGGGACGCGCGGGCGCGGGTCACGGCCAGCTTCACCCAGTCGCGCACCGGGACGTCCTTGGTCTGGCAGGCGCGCCAGATGTCGCCGGCCTCGACGTCGTGGGAGAGCAGGGTCTCCCCGGCGGAGTTCTTCACGGCCACGGTGCCCGCGGCGTCCATGATGAACGTCTTGTCGTGCGAGCCGTACTCCTCGGCCTTCTGCGCCATGAGGCCCACGTTCGGGACGGTGCCCATGGTGGAGGGGTCGTAGGCGCCGTTGGCCTTGCAGTCGTCGATCACGGCCTGGAAGACGCCGGCGTAGGAGGAGTCCGGGATGACGGCCAGGGTGTCCTGGGTCTGGTCGTGCTTGTTCCACATGCGGCCGGAGTTGCGGATCATGGCGGGCATGGAGGCGTCCACGATCACGTCGGAGGGCACGTGGAGGTTGGTGATGCCCTTGGCGGAGTTCACCATGGCCACGTCCGGGCCGTTCTCGTAGGCGGCGGCGATGGCGGCGCGCACACCCTCGGCGGTCTCGGCGTCGAGCTTGTCCAGGCCGCCCTCGATCGCGGCGAGGCCGTTGTTCGCGGACAGGCCGGCGGCGGCCAGCTGCTCGCCGTACTTCTCGAACAGCTCGGAGAAGTAGGCCTTCACGACGTGGCCGAAGATCACCGGGTCGGAGACCTTCATCATGGTGGCCTTCAGGTGCGCGGAGAAGAGGATGCCCTCCTCCTTGGCGCGCTTGACCTGCTCGGCGAGGAACGCGTCCAGGGCCTTGGCGGACATGAACGTGCCGTCCACGACCTCGCCCTTGAGGACCTTCAGGCCCTCCTTGAGCACGGTGGTCTTGCCGTCCTCGCCGGTGAACTCGATCGTCAGCACGTCGGCGGACGGCAGGGTCACGGACTGCTCATTGGCGCGGAAGTCGTCCGCGCCCATGGTGGCGACGGCGGTCTTGGAGTCCGGGGTCCACTCGCCCATCGAGTGGGGGAAGCGCTTGGCGTACGCCTTCACGGCCTTCGGGGCGCGGCGGTCCGAGTTGCCCTCGCGCAGCACCGGATTCACGGCGGAGCCCTTGACCGAGTCGTAGCGCGCCTTCGCGTCCTTCTCCGCGTCCGTCTTCGGCTCGTCCGGGTACTCCGGCAGCGCGTAGCCGTGCGCCTGCAGCTCCTTGATCGCGGCGCGCAGCTGCGGCACGGACGCGGAGATGTTCGGCAGCTTGATGACGTTGGCCTCGGGGGTCTTCACGAGCTCGCCGAGCTCGGCGAGGGCGTCCGCGGTGCGCTGCTCCTCGGGCAGGACGTCCTTGAACGCGGCGAGGATGCGGCCGGCCAGCGAGATGTCACGGGTCTCCAGCTCCACGCCGGCGGTGCCCGCGTAGGCGCGCACGATCGGCAGCAGCGACGCGGTGGCCAGCATGGGCGCCTCGTCCGTGAGCGTGTAGATGATCTTCGACATGCGGATGATCTCTCCTTCTGGCCGCACTCGAGACGCGGCCCTCGTCGGCAGGGAACGGGTGACTCGCCGCCAATCTACCCGGCGTCTCGGACGCGCCACACCGTGTGTGGCTCGGCGTCAGCGCCCCCGGCCGTCGCCGGCGCCCTCGCCGGGCCGGGCGGGGTCGCCCGGGTACCAGGGGGGCGCCGCCGTCGTCGGGGGCGCCCCCCTGACGACGGCGGCGCGGCCGGTCCGGCGGGCCCGCCCCGGAACGCCTCGCCGAGGCAGGCCGCGTGCCGCACCTGCTCGGCCTCCCGCCGGCGTCGCCGCTCCCCCTCGGTGAACGACTGCCCGGCGCCGAGGGCGGTGACCGCGGCGAAGGCGACCCCCAGGAACCCGAAGAACGTGCCCCACGCGGCCCCTGGAGGCACGGCGGTGTGGATCGTGGCCGGCTCAGATGCCGAGCACGGCCTGGGCGATGAAGAAGTAGACGACCAGGCCGAGGGCGTCCACGAGCGTCGAGATGAACGGGTTCGAGAACACGGCGGGGTCGGCGCCGATCGTGCGCGCCGCCAACGGCATGAGGCCGCCGACGGTGGCGGCGAAGGCGCACACGGTGAACAGCGTCGCCCCGATCACGAGACCGACGGGCCACGAGAACACGAGCCCGGCGAGCACGAGGCCCAGCAGGCCGATGCACCCGCCCAGGGCCATGCCGACGCGCAGCTCGCGGAACATCACGCGCGGCGCGTCGCGGGGCCGGACGTCGTCGAGGGCGAGCGCCCGGGTGACCGTGGTGGCCGCCTGGTTGCCCGTGTTGCCGCCGGTGCCGATGATCAGCGGGATGAACAGGGAGAGGACGACCATCTCCTCGAGCGTGTCCTCGAAGACGCCGAGCACCTGCACGGTGAGGGTGGCCCCGATCGCGAGCACGAGCAGCCACGTGATCCGCGAGCGCATCAGGCTCAGGACGGAGGTCGCCAGGTAGGGACGACCCAGCGGCTCCACGCCGCCGGCGCGGGCGGAGTCCTCGGTCGACCCCTCGTCGAGGACCTCGAGGGCGTCGGCCACCGTGAACACCCCGATCAGGCGACCCTCCGAGTCCGTCACCGGCACGGTCCACAGACGGCGGTCCGCGCAGAGCCGGGCCACCTCCTCGGCGTCCTCGGTGGCGACGGCGGACACCGGTTCCCGCATGATCTCCGAGACTCGCGCATCGAGCGGCTGTGTGACCAGCACGGAGACGTCGACGACGCCCGTCAGACGCGCCTGGGGACTGACCACCGGCACGGAGACGATGGCGGCCTGCTCCTGCCCCCCGTGCTCCCGGAGGTTCTCGAGCGCGGTGGACACGGTCCAGTCCTCGCGCAGGCGCACGGGCGCCATGCGCAGCCGCCGTCCCACCGAGTCCGCCGGGTAGCCCAGGAGCCGGCCGGCCTTGCCGCTCGCCTCCGCGTCGAGCCCGGCGAGCATCTTGCGGGCCACGTTGGCCGGCATCTCGTCGAGCAGCCGGGCCTGGCCCGAGACCCGCAGCTCGGCGAAGAGGTCCTGGACCTGACCGTCCTGGAGCTTGCGCACCAGGTCGGACTGCTGGCCCGTCTCCATGGCCGCGAAGACCTGGACCGCCGTCGTCTTGTCCAGGAGGCGGAACAGCATCGGGGCCATGCGCGGCTCGGAGCGGTCGAGGAGTTCGAGCGCGTCGCCCGGGGACAGCGCGCGCAGCAGCTCGACCGCGCTGTCGAGGTCGTCCCTGCGCAGGTGCTCGCGGATGCGGCCCTCGACGCTCTCGACCTCGCGGCGGATCATCGCCTCGTCACCTCCTGGGGGTCGCGGGGGCCCGGTCCGGGCCCCCGTCCGGCGGCGGCGCGCCGCGCTCAGCCGTGGAAGAAGTGGCGCGCCCCGGTCAGGTACAGGGTCACGCCGGCGGCCTCGGCCGCGGCCACGACCTCCTCGTCCCGGACGGAGCCGCCCGGCTGGACGACGGCCTTCACGCCGGCGTCGATGAGGATCTGCAGCCCGTCCGCGAACGGGAAGAACGCGTCCGAGGCGGCCACGGACCCGCGGGCCCGCTCGGGGGCCCCCTCCCCGGAGACGTTCTCGGCGCCGCCGGCGCTGCTCACGTCCTGCCCGCCGGTCTGCGCGGCGCCCAGGGTGTTGGCGCGCTCGACGGCCAGGCGGCAGGAGTCGAGGCGGTTGACCTGGCCCATGCCCACGCCGACCGTGGCGCCGTCGTGGGCCAGCAGCACGGCGTTGGACTTGGCCGCGCGCACGGCGCGCCACGCGAAGGCCAGGTCGGCCAGGACGGCCTCGTCGGCGGCCGGGCCGGCGGCGAGGGTCCAGGTGGCCGGGTCGTCGCCGTCCGCGTCCACCGCGTCCGCGATCTGCAGCAGCATGCCGCCGGAGACCTGCTTGGCCTCCACGGCGTCCCGCAGGAAGCCCTCGGGCAGGCTCAGCAGGCGCAGGTTCTTCTTGGCGGAGAGGATCTCCAGGGCCTCAGGCTCGAACGCCGGGGCCACGACGACCTCCGTGAACACGTCCTTCACCTGGGCGGCCATGGCGGCGGTGACGGGGCGGTTGGCCGCGATCACGCCGCCGAACGCGGAGACCGGATCGCACGCGTGGGCCTTGGCGTGCGCCTGCGCGATGTCCGTGCCCTCGTCCGTGACGGCCACGCCGCACGGGTTGGCGTGCTTGACGATCGCCACGGCCGGGACCGGGTGGTCGAAGGCGGCGCGCACCGCGGCGTCGGCGTCCACGTAGTTGTTGTAGCTCATCGGCTTGCCGTGCAGCAGCTCGGCCTGCGCGATGCCGGGGGCCGCCGAGGAGTCCAGGTACAGCGCCGCGGGCTGGTGCGGGTTCTCGCCGTAGCGCAGGATCTGCGCGCGCTCGAGGGAGAAGCCGGCGTAGGGCGGGAACACGGGGATCTCGTCGGCGTGCGTGTCCTCGCCGAAGTGGGCGGCGGTCCAGGCGGCCACGGCGTTGTCGTACGCCGCGGTGTGGGCGAAGGCCAGGGCGGCCAGGCGCCGGCGGGCACGCAGGTCGAAGCCGCCGGACTGGGCAGCCTGGACGACCTCGCCGTAGCGGGCCGGGTCCACGACGATCGCCACGGACGCGTGGTTCTTCGCCGCCGCGCGCACCATGGACGGCCCGCCGATGTCGATCTGCTCGACGACGGCGTCCTCCGCGGCGCCCGAGTTCACGGTGTCCACGAACGGGTAGAGGTTCACGACGACGAGGTCGAACGGCTCCACCTCGAGCTCGCGCAGCTGGGTCACGTGGTCCTCACGACGACGGTCGGCCAGAATGCCCGCGTGCACGCGCGGGTGCAGCGTCTTCACGCGGCCGTCCAGGCACTCCTGGAACCCGGTGACCTCGGCGACCTCGGTGACGGGCACACCGGCGGCGGCGATGCGCTGGGCGGTGGAGCCGGTCGAGACGATCTGCACGCCCGCGGCGTGGAGCCCGGTGGCGAGCTCCTCGAGGCCGGTCTTGTCGTACACGGAGATCAGGGCCCGCTTCAGGGGCACCGTGTCCAGGACGGTGGGGATGGGCTGGGCAGAGGTCACGAGGGGGCGCTCCTTCGAGGGGGTCCGGGTGCATCCCCAGCATAGGCCGGGCCGCATAATGGCCCAGGCGTCCACGTGACGGACCGCCCCACTCCACCCGACGAACGGGAGCCGACCATGTCCTCCGCCACCCCACCCCGCCCCAGCGCCGACGGCGCGCACCCCGGGCCCACGCCCGACGTCGTCTCCCCCGACGCCGCCCTGCCCACCGGCGAGGCGGTCGTCCAGGAGCTGCCGTGGCGCTGGTCCGTCCAGGGCCGCATCTTCCTGATCGGCGGCCTGGGCTTCATGTTCGACGCGTGGGACGTCACGCTCAACGGCGTGATGATCCCCTTGCTGCGCGAGGAGTGGGCCCTGGACAAGGCCGACGCCGCGTGGATCGGCACCGCCAACCTCATCGGCATGGCCGTGGGCGCGTTCCTGTGGGGCACCATCGCGGACCGCATCGGCCGCAAGGCGGCGTTCGCGTGGACGCTCGCGATCTTCTCCGTGTTCACGATCGCGGGCGCGCTGACGGACTCGCTGCTGTGGTTCGCGCTGTTCCGCTTCGTGGCCGGTGTGGGCCTGGGCGGCACGATCCCCGTGGACTACGCACTCGTGGGCGAGTTCACCCCGCGCCGGCTGCGCGGCCGCGTCCTGGCCGCGATGGACGGCTGGTGGCCCGTCGGCGCCGCGCTGTGCGGCCTCGTCTCCGCCTGGCTCGTGGGCACGTGGGGCGACTGGCGCCTGCCCCTGCTGGCCATGGTCCTGCCGGCCCTGCTCGTGTTCGTCGTGCGCCTGGGCATCCCCGAGTCCCCGCTGTTCCTGATGAGCCGGGGCCGCGAGGCACAGGCCCGCGCCGTCATCGACCGCATGGTGGCGGCCACCGGCGCGCCTCGCCGGCCCTACACGATGCCCCCGGCCGAGCCGGCCCGCTCCGGCGGCGTCGGCGCGCAGCTCGCCGCGGTCTGGCGGTTCTCCCCGCGCATCACCGCGGTCGCCTGGGCCCTGTTCGTGGCCATCATGCTCGTCTACTACATCGCGCTGCAGTGGCTGCCGACGTTCCTCATCGACGCCGGCTACGCGGAGGGCCGCGCCTTCATCATGACCTCCGGCATGGCCGCGGCCGGCCTGCTCGGCGTGGTCGTGGCCACCGCGCTGATCGAGGTCACCGGCCGCCGCTGGCTGCTGGCCGTCAGCGCCGTCGTCGCGAGCGCCCTGACCGTCTGGCTGGCGAGCGTGCTGGACGTGCCCGCTGCGGTGCTGCCGCTCGTGCTGGCGTTCGGCTTCGTGGTGCAGGTCGCGATCCCGGTGCTCTACACGTACGTCTCCGAGCTGTACCCGACGACGCTGCGCGCCTCCGGCTTCGGCTGGGCGTCGGCGGCCTCGCGGGTGGGCGCGGGCCTGGGTCCGCTGCTCTTCGTGGGCACGCTGGTCCCCGCCCTCGGGCTGCCGGGGGCGTTCGCCGTCACCGGCGGGCTCGTGGTCCTGGCCTGCGCGGCGATGCTGGCGCTGGCCCCGGAGACCCGCGGCCGCGCCCTCGAGGTCAGCGCCGACTGAGCTCGCCGAGCACGCGCAGCAGCAGGGCCCGCTCCTGGACCTTGATGCGCTCGTGCAGCTCGGCCTCGGTGTCCGTGTCCAGCACGGGCACCGCGGCCTGCGCGAGGATCGGGCCGGTGTCCACGCCCGCGTCCACCACGTGCACGGTGCAGCCGGTGACCTTCACCCCGTGCGCCAGCGCGTCCCGGACGCCGTGGGCCCCCGGGAAGGACGGCAGCAGGGCCGGGTGGGTGTTGAGGATGCGGCCGTCGAACCGCTCGAGCAGCGGGGCGCCCAGGATCCGCATGAATCCGGAGCACACCACCCAGTCCGGCGCGTAGGCGGCGACGGCGTCCGCGAGCGCCTCGTCCCACGCGCGCCGGTCCGCGTGGTCCTTCGGGGACACCACGAACGTCTCGATCCCGTGGGCGCGGGCACGCTCCAGGCCGCCGGCGTCGGCGACGTCGGCGCCCACCGCGGCGATCTCCATGTCCAGGGCGCCGGAGGCCACGGCGTCGAGGACGGCCTGCAGGTTGGTGCCGGAACCGGAGACGAGGGCAACGATGCGCATGCGCCCATCGTAGGGTGAGGGGGTGTCCGCCCCCGTTCCCTCCTCCCCGCCCCGCCCGCCGCAGGGCGCCCCGGACCCCGGCCGCGTCCGCACCGGTCGTGCCCTGCTGTGGCAGTCCGTGGCGCTGCTGGGGATGGTGCTCTCCTTCTCCCTCGTGCTGCCGTGGAAGCTGATCGCCCTCGCGCTGGGGCTGGTCGCCCTCGTGCTCGGCGTGCGCGTGTGGGTCACGAGCCGCGGCGCCGAGCGCTCGGGGCTGCCCCGCGCGGTGGCGTCCGCCGGCATGGCGATGGCGCTGATGGGCATGACGACGGCGGCGCTGCCGCTGCTCGCGTGGGACGCGACGGTCCAGCTCGAGCAGTGCGGCGCCTCCGCGCTCACCGTGCGGGCGCAGCAGGCGTGCGCGGACGAGTTCACCCGTCAGGTGGAGGAGCGCACGGGGGTGCCCCAGCTGCGGCCCTGAGCCGCGGGCGTCAGTCCCGCGCCCGGCGCGGGGACGGCCGGTCGCGCAGGCCCGAGGCGCGGTCGCCGGACCGCGGCACCGTCGTCGTCCCGTCCCGGTGCCCGGCCACGGCCAGGGCGGTGAGGTAGCCGGCCGCGCAGCCCAGCGCGACCCACCCGGCGACGGCGGCGCACACCGCCCAGACGTGGGGGCCGATGTCCGTCAGCGTGCCGAGCCCGAGCGTCCCGGAGGTGAGGGCCAGCGGCACGAGCAGCAGCAGCCCGGCGAGCAGTCCGGTGAGCACGGCCAGGGCCAGCGTGGACAGCGTCAGGGACACCGCGCGGCTGCCGTGGCGGGTGTGCAGCCAGTCGTCGAGGTGGTTCTCCCCCTCCCGCAGCAGCCACACGCCGGCCACGACGCCGGCGCTGATCGGCACGGCCAGCAGGAGCAGCTGCCACGGCGACCACGTCCCGGGCAGCGCACCCAGCGCCGGGAGGGCGGGCGCGGTGGCCGGCGTCGCGCCGAACACGGAGTAGAGGCTGTCCGCACCCACGGAGAACCCCGGGCCCGCCGTCCACGCGATCGACCACGCGGTGAACGTGGGCAGCCAGCCGATCTGCAGCAGCGCCAGCAGCAGGCCGCCCAGCGGACCGCCCCCGATCGCCTCGGCCACGGTGACGACGGCGGTCCACTCGACGGCCAGCCGCCCCGCCACGAGCAGCGCGTTCAGGCCCGTCAGGGCGAGCACGGCGAGGACCGCGGCGCGCACCACGGACCAGGCGTACGAACCGGCCCAGCGTTCGTACTGCGAGCGCCGCGAGATCCGCTCCGTGAGATCCAGGCCGATCAGGTGCGCCCAGGTGCCCGCCTCGCGCCGCGCCCCCGCGAGGGCGGCGACGCCGAAGAGCAGGGCGGGCAGCAGCGCCGCCGGGGCGGGGTGCGCCGTCAGCTCGTCCGTGCCGGGCAGGAACGCCACGGCCAGCCCCACCAGGGCGTAGGCCCCCACCGCGCCCACGAAGGCCTGCCACGCCTGGTCCCGGTAGGACGCGCGGGCCAGGCGCCGGCCGGCCCGCCACGACAGCGCGAGCGGGACCAGGGTCAGGCCCCACGGCACGAGCCACGCCGTGCCGGTGATGAGGTGATCCGGCGCGGTGGGCATGGCCGTGGCCACGGTGACGGGCACCGCGTGCAGGGCCAGCCACAGGACGCCGCCCACCTGGACGGCGCCCTCGATGGTCGGCCGCTCGAACCCGCCCGTGGCCCACACCGCGAGGGTGGGGACCATGACCGTCAGCAGGCTGATCATCGCCGTGACGAGCGCCTCGACCACCCCCTGCAGCCACAGCGGCAGGGGGACGGGGCGCAGCAGACGGGGCGCAGCGGGGCGGGAACTCACCCGTCCATGGTGCCACCCGACTCCGGGCGGCGCCTGGACGGGGGCGGGCCGCGCGGGCCGGTGCGACGACCGTCACGCGCCCCGAGAGTTCACCGCGGGGTCACCGGGCCGTCGTCGGCGGGTGTCCCGGCCGTGGTCCGGGGTCCTTAGCGTCGGCCACGTGCGTGTCGTCGTGGTCGCCGAATCGTTCCTGCCCCATATGAACGGGGTCACCAACTCCATCCTCCAGGTGCTGCGGCACCTGCGGGAACGGGGCGACGAGGCGATGGTGGTCGCCCCGGCCGCCTCGTGGTCCGCCGGGTGGACCCAACGCGCGGGCGCCGGTGAGGCCCCCCGCGAGGTCGAGGGCTTCCCCGTGCGCACCCTGCCCTCCGTGCCCCTGACCGGGTACACCTCCGTGCGGGTGGCCGCCGGCACGGTGGGCCGGCTGCGCGGCATGCTCGCCGACTTCGCCCCGGACGTGGTGCACATCGCCTCCCCCTTCGTGCTGGGCTGGCGCGCGGTGCAGGCGGCCGAGGAGCTCGGCATCCCCTCCGTGGCCGTCTACCAGACCGAGGTCCCCGGCTACGCGGCCCGGTACGGCGCCCCGTGGCTGGAGGACGTGCTGTGGAGCCACGTGGCGCGCCTGCACAACATGGCCACGCTGACGCTCGCGCCGTCGTCGTTCACCGTCCGGCAGCTGCACCGCCAGGGGGTGCGACGCGTGCACCTGTGGGGCCGCGGCGTCGACTCCCGCCGATTCCATCCCGCCAAGCGGGACGAGGCGCTGCGCGCCGAGCTCGCCCCGAACGGCGAGAAGCTCGTGGGCTTCGTGGGGCGGCTGGCGCACGAGAAGCAGGTCGGGGACCTGCGGGTGCTCTCGGACCTGCCGGGCACCCGCCTCGTGGTCATCGGCTCCGGGCCGCTGCGCGAACAGCTCGAGCGGGAGCTGCCCGGCGCGCACTTCGCCGGCTTCCAGGGGGGCGAGGACCTCGCGCGCCACGTGGCCAGCCTGGACCTGTTCGTGCACCCCGGCGAGTCCGACACCTTCGGCCAGACGCTGCAGGAGGCGATGGCCTCGGGCGTGCCCGTCGTCGCCGTCGGCCGCGGCGGCCCCCTCGACATCGTGGACGCCTCCCGCACCGGCTGGCTCTACCCGCCCGGCGAGCTGGACGAGCTGCGCCGCCACGTCGCGGACCTCGTGTACGACGACGTCAAGCGGGCCGCGTTCGCCGACGCGGCGTGGGCGTCGGTGCAGGGCCGGACCTGGCCGGTGCTGTGCGATCAGCTCGTGGGCTACTACGAGAAGGCGATCGCGGTGCAGGAGCGCCGCCGCGTGGAGCTGGCCCGCCGGCTGCTGACGGCGCCGGCGCTGCTGGCCGCGCGCGTGTTCGGCTGAGCCCCGGGCCGGACGCCGGGCGGGCGCCCGGCGGTCCGGGTCTCGCGTCCGGAGCCGTGGCTAGGGTGGCGGGCATGGACGCCACCCCGCACCCCCGACCCGCCGAGCCCGGCCCCCTGCCCGATCCCGCCGCGCCCCGCCGCCTCGCCGGCAAGGACGTGCACCCCGTCGGCCTCGGGTGCATGAACATCGTGCACGGCTACTCCGGATTCCTCGACGACGACGCCGCCGTCGACCTGCTCACCCGCGTGCTGGAGGACGGCACCGACCACCTGGACACCGCCACCCTCTACGGCGGCGGCCGCAGCGAGGAGCTCGTGGGGCGCGCGCTCGCCCGGGCGGGGTCGGACGTCCGCGAGCGCGTGCTGCTCGCCTCCAAGGGCGGGCTCGTGCGGGACGGGCAGCGGCGGATCGACGGCCGCCCGGAGACGCTGCGCGCGCACGTGGACGCCTCCCTGAGCCGGCTCGGCCAGGACCGGATCGACCTGTACTACCTGCACCGGCTGGACCCGGAGGTCCCCGTCGAGGAGTCCGTGGGGGCGCTCGCAGAGGCCGTCACGGAGGGCAAGATCGGGGCGATCGGCCTGTCCGAGGTCTCGGCCGTCACCCTGACCCGGGCCGTGGCCGTCCACCCGATCGCGGCCGTGCAGTCCGAGTACTCCCTCGCCACCCGCAACCCCGAGTGGGGCGTGCTCGAGGCGTGCCGCCGCCATGGGACCGCCTTCGTGGCCTTCTCCCCCGTCAGCCGCGGCCTCCTCACGGACGCGCCGCCGCGGCTGGACCGGCTGGACGCGGGAGATCTGCGGCACCGGCTGCCCCGCTTCGCCGAGGGCCACTACGAGGCCAACCTGACGCTGCGCGAGGCGCTCTCGGCCGAGGCCGTCCGGCTCGGGACGAGCACGGCGGGGCTCGCCGTCGCCTGGGTCCTGGCCCAGGGCGAGGACGTCCTGGCGATCCCGGGCACCACCTCGTGGGAGCACTGGCTCGAGGACCGGGGCGCGCACGCGGTGCGGCTGACCCCGGCCGACGTCGCCCGGCTGGACGGCCTCGTCAATGACGCGACCGTGGCGGGCCCGCGCTACAGCGAGAGCCAGCAGGCCAGCATCGACACCGAGGCGGCGCCGCCGCGCTGAGCCGAACGCGGGGCCCGGGGTGGCCCGCGTCTCATTTCGGCAACAGAGCGCGCTCCCTGTCAGGATGGGCGTCAGGCACCGCGGCCTCCTCCGACCGCGGCGCGCCACGGCGGGGGCACCGCGGGGCGTCTTTATCCCGACGTCCGAGGAGGACACCATGAATGAGTCTCTGGAGACCCTGCGCGACGAAGTGTTCGCGCGCAACCCCGGCGAGGCCGAGTTCCACCAGGCGGTGTCCGAGGTGTTCGAGGCGCTGGGGCCGGTGGTGCAGCGCCACCCCCAGTACGTCGAGGCCGGGGTCATGCACCGCCTCTGCGAGCCGGAGCGCCAGATCATCTTCCGCGTCCCGTGGATCGACGATGCCGGCGTCGTGCAGGTCAACCGCGGGTTCCGCGTGGAGTTCAACTCGGCGCTCGGCCCGTACAAGGGCGGGCTGCGTTTCCACCCCTCCGTGTACCTCGGGATCGTCAAGTTCCTGGGCTTCGAGCAGATCTTCAAGAACTCGCTCACCGGCATGCCGATCGGCGGCGGCAAGGGTGGCTCGGACTTCGACCCCGCCGGCAAGTCCGACCGCGAGATCATGCGGTTCTGCCAGTCCTTCATGACGGAGCTGCATCGCCACATCGGTGAGCACACGGACGTGCCGGCCGGTGACATCGGCGTGGGCGCCCGCGAGATCGGCTACATGTTCGGCCAGTACAAGCGACTGACCAACCGCTTCGAGGCCGGCGCCCTCACCGGCAAGGGCCTGACGTGGGGCGGCTCGCTGGTCCGCACCGAGGCCACCGGCTACGGCGCCGTGATGTTCGTCGACTCCATGCTCCGCACGCGCGGCGAATCCATGGACGGCCAGCAGGTGCTGATCTCCGGCTCCGGCAACGTGGCCATCTACGCCGCGGAGAAGGCCGCCGCGCTCGGGGCCACCGTGCTCACCGCGTCCGACTCCTCGGGCTACATCGTGGACCCGGACGGCCTCGACCTGGACCTGCTCAAGCAGATCAAGGAGGTCGAGCGTGCCCGTATCTCCGAGTACGCCGAGCGCCGCGGCGGGCGGTCCCGCTACGTGACCGGCGGCAGCGTCTGGGACGTCGAGGGCACCGTGGCCCTGCCGTGTGCCACCCAGAACGAGCTCGACGAGTCCGCCGCGCGGACCCTGCTGAAGAACGGGGTGAAGGCCGTGGCCGAGGGCGCGAACATGCCCTGCACCGAGGCGGCCGCCCACCTGTTCGTCGACTCCGGGACGCTGTTCGGCCCGGGCAAGGCCGCCAACGCGGGCGGCGTGGCGACGTCGGCGCTGGAGATGCAGCAGAACGCCTCGCGGGACTCGTGGAGCTTCGACTACACCCACGACCGGCTCGAGCAGATCATGCGTGACATCCACGACCGCTGCGTGGAGACCGCCGAGGAGTACGGCACGCCCGGCAACTACGTGGCGGGGGCCAACATCGCCGGGTTCATCAAGGTCGCCGACGCGATGATCGCCCAGGGCGTGGTCTGAGGCCTGGCCCTGCCCCTTCCGTGATCCTCCGCCGCCCTGCGACATCACCGCCGTTCTGACGCGCGGTGATGTCGCAG
The DNA here is from genome assembly GCF_054960655.1 of Micrococcus sp. PSi08. NCBI lineage: Bacteria > Bacillati > Actinomycetota > Actinomycetes > Micrococcales > Micrococcaceae > Micrococcus > Micrococcus sp. PSi08. The sequence continues at coordinate 13,768 of NZ_JBHNYP010000024.1, forward strand.
GGCGGCGGTCTCTCGAGGGCACCCGACTCCTGCACAACAGGCTCCCCGACGTCGGGTGCCCTCCACCGCCGACGCGGCCGACCCCTCACGCCCCGGACGGGCCCACGACACTGGGCCGCATGACCCCGCTCTCCGACCACTCGCGTGCGCTGCTCCCGGGACGCGGGCCCCTGCTCAGCGCGGCAGACCCCCACGACGGGGCGGCGCGGCGCCGTCTCGAACGCGCCTGGACCCGCGGGGTCCTCGTGCGGCTCAGCCCGCGCGTCTACATCAGCGTCAGCGACTGGGCCGCGCTGCGTCCGTGGGACAGGGCGGTCGTGTCCGCCGTCGCCCTCTCGATCGCCCGCCCCGCGACGGTGTTCACGGGCCTGACCGCGGCCCGGTTGCACGGTCTGGGGCCAGCCGTCGAGCCGCCCGCGCTCGAGCTGCGCGCCCCCTCGCCCGGGCATCACGGCTGCGGTCCGCTGACCCGCCGTCCCCTCGCCCCCTCCCTGGTGGCCCACGACCGCCGGCTTCCCGTCCCGCCACGCCGCCGACCCCGGTGGGGGCTGCCGGAGGCGGCCCACGCCGCGCCTCAGCCGGTCGAGGCCGTCCTGTCGGACGGGCAGAGCCTCGGGACCGTCCTGGCGGATCCGCTGCCCACGGTGCTGCTGGTCCTCGGCGCGGCCACCCCGTTCCGCGACGCCGTGGCCCCGCTGGACGCGCTCGTCCGAGCCTGGCCCGAGGAGGCCGCACGCTGGGCGAGGCAGGCGGAGAGCCGACTCGGATCAGCGGCCGCCCTCCGCCGATTCGAGCGGGCCTGGCACTTCGCGGACGCGCGGGCGGAATCCGCCGGCGAGTCCTACAGCCGGGCCATCATCCACGAGCTCGGCTTCGTCCCGCCCACGGCGCTGCAGCATCGCCACCGGGATGCGAACGGACGCGGGGTGGCCCGCACGGACTTCTGGTGGGAGCAGGTGCGGGTGTACGGGGAGTTCGACGGGCTGGGCAAGTACGACCTGTCGTTCTTCGACGGTGACGACACGGCCCGCCGCGCCAGCATCCGCCGGGAGAAGGAACGGGAGGTGGCCCTGCAGCTGGTCACCCGGGCGGGTGCGCATTGGACGTGGGGAGACCTCCTGCGGCCGGACCGGCTGGCGCGGATCCTCACCGCCGCGGGCGTCCCCCGCTCGGTCTGATCCACGGCCGTCCCACGGGCCCGGTCCCGACTCGGCGAGCCCGAGCGGTCGACCTCCGCTCTGCGACATCACAGCCGTGCTGCACGGCGGTGATGTCGCTGGGCGGCTGCCGGGCAGTCAGCAGCCCACATCAGCCCACCTCAGCCGGCCAGCGCCGCCCGCTGCTCGGGGCTGATGCGCACGGGGCGGCCCGTCTGCCCGTCGACGAACACCATGACGGACGTCGCGGTGGCGCAGAGGGTGTCGTCGACGCCGTCGTGCAGGGCGTAGCCCACGTGCACCGAGGCGGCCTTCACGGCGTCCACGCTCACCACCACGCGCAGCGGCACGGGGCGGTAGGGCATCTGGGCCCGGTACTTCACAGTGTGCTCGGAGATGAACGTCCGCACACCGGGGGCCACCCCCTCGAGGAGGTCGATCGGCGGGGCCTGCCCGCCACCGGCGCCGGTGTTCGCGGGCACGCCGAAGGCCGCCACGCGGGCCTCCTCCAGCAGCTGCACCACGGCGATGTTGTTCACGTGGCCGTAGGCGTCCATGTCCGCCCAGCGCAGCGGGATGCGGACCTCGACGGAGCGCGAGGCGGTCATCGGGCGGCCTCCTCGTCCGCGGGCCGGCCGTCGCGCTGCCCCGGGGCGTCGAGGGTCGCCGGCGCCTCGTCATCACCGAGGATGTCCTCGCGCCAGGCCTCGGGCTGCACGTCCACGAACTCGACGGGCAGGATGCCCAGGTCCTCGAGCTGATTGGACAGCGTGGCCCCGTCCGGGCCGTAGCACCACGGGATGCCCGGGGTGGAATGGCGGGTGTCCTCCGCCCGGCCGCCCGCGAGCAGCGCCTGCGAGGGGGTCAGCTGCCGGATGACGATCGCCTTGACCCGGTCGGGGTGGCGCTGCGCGAACTCGGCGTAGATCTCGGGGTCGTGCTGGCCGTCGTCGCCCACCAGGATCCACTGGATGTCCGGGAACTGCTCGGCGAGGCGCTCGAGCTGGACCCTCTTGTGCTCCTGACCGGAGCGGAACCAGCGGTCCCTCGTGGGCCCCCAGCTGGTCAGCAGCAGAGCGCCGAGCGGGTAGAGGTTGCGGCCCAGGAAGCGGGTGAGGGTCTGCGCCACGTTCCACGCGCCCGTGGACAGGTACAGCACGGGGGCCTTCGGCTCGAGCTCGGCGATCCGGCGCAGCAGCACGGCGATCCCCGGAGTGGGCGTGCGGGCGTGCTCGTCGATCACGAACGAGTTCCAGGCCGCCAGCAGGGGGCGGGGCAGCGAGGTGACCACCACGGTGTCGTCGATGTCCGAGACCAGGCCGATCCGCGCGCCCGGCTCGCAGATGTACAGGTCCATGACGGCGTGCTCCTCTTGGCCGCCGACGTGGAGGGTGGCGGTCTGCCAGCCGGGCTCCAGCTCGACGTCCAGCACGACGTCGACGACGCCCATCCGGTCCGTGCGCACCGTGGTGCGCAGGTCCCCCACCTGCACCTCCACCTCGGCGTAGGCCATGGGCGGGGCCACGAAGTTGCGCCAGCCGCGCACGCCGTCCGCCACCACCTTCGACAGCCGACGGCCGTTCATGAACTCCTCGTCGGAGGCGATCACCACACGGGAGAGGATCCGCACCCAGCTGGTGCTGCCGTAGCCCGTGAACGCCATGACCGTCGGCACGTTGCCGGCACGCAGCGCGCGGGCGCGGTGCCAACGGTTCCACCCCTCCTGCAGGTGCGTGGCGACGTTCTCCACGGGAGTGGGGTCACCGGAAGGGGCCAGGCGGCCGCGCCGGGGCGCGGGCGTGGGGGCGTCGGAGGCTGCGGGCATGCGCCCAGTATTCCGCACCGTGCGCTCTCAGCGGATCTCGGGGACCAGCGCGGTCAGGCGGTCCAGCATGCGGCCGACCTTGCCGTTCTCGATCGCGGCGGCCACGTGCCCGTCCGCGAACCGCTCGCCGCGCACCAGGTAGGTGAACAGCGTGCCGAGGTCGGCCAGGGACGCCTCGGCGATGCCGGCCTCGCTCACCCGGTCCACGTTCCGCAGGTAGTCGACGTCGATGCCCGCCAGCTCCTGCGCGGCCACGAGGCCGGGGAACACGCGGTCGTCGTAGTCCGGGTAGACGCCGCCGAGGGTGCCGGGCGCGGGGGCGCCGTAGGAGGCGATCGGCCGGGCCTCGGTGCCGTAGCCGGCGGCGAGCAGCTCGCGCAGCGCACGCACGGCGGCCACGCGCTGGGGCGTGGGGGTCTGCGGGCCGGTGAGGGTGGCGTCGTCGTCGGGGGTCGGGAGGGGGTGCTCGGTCATGGCGGCTCCTCTGCTCGGGGGGGTCGGCCCCATTGTCTCGCGTGCGGTCCGGCGTGTCCGGACCCCCGCCTAGGCTCGGGGCATGAGCCCAGCCCTGCCCCGCCCCGCCGAGCTCCGCGCGATCGCCCTCGACGCCGCCCGCGCGGTCGTCGGCGACCTCGCCGCCGCCTTCCGCTCCCCCACCGCCATCGGGCCCGAGGCCAAGACCACGCACCACGACCTCGTCACCGTGCACGACCGACACACCGAGGCCCGGCTCGTCGCCGCGCTCACGACGGCGGTCCCCGGCTCCGGCGTGCTCGGCGAGGAGCTCGGGGCGCAGGCCGGCACCGGTGAGGCCGCCCGGCTGACCTGGATCGTCGACCCCATCGACGGCACCTCCAACTTCACACACGGCTTCGCGATGTTCTCGGTGTCCCTGGCCGCCGAGGTCGACGGCGAGGTGGTGGCCGGCGTCGTGCTGGACCCCGTGGGCCGGCTGGCGTTCTCCGCCGACGCGGACGGCGCCTACCTCACCCGCGGCGACGGGCCGGAGCGCCCGCTGGCCGAGGTCGGCCGGCCGGCGCCGGCCGGCGGCGAGCGCGCCCAGAACCTCGTGACCTCCTATCCGGCGGGCGAGGCGCTCGCGCGCGAGGGCGAGGACGCGCTGCGCCGCTTCGGGCGGCTCGTGACCGCCCACGCGACCGTGCGCCGCACCGTCTCCGGCGCCCTCGAGCTCGCCCACACGGCGGCGGGCTGGGCCGACGCCGCGCTGTACGTGGACACCAAGCCCTGGGACGTCGCGGCGGGGCAGCTGATCCTGCGCCGCGCCGGGGGCAGGTGGCTCACGCCGGACCCGGCCGCGCCGTCGTCGGGCCGGCTCGTCGACGACGGCCCGCGCGCCCACACGTGCCCGTTCGCGCTCGCCGTCGCCCCGGGCCGCGAGGCGCCGACGACGGCGGCGGTGCTGGGTGACATCGTCGCCTCGCGGGCGACCGACCATGTATAGAGTGGATGTGAGCCCGATCTCAGCGCCGCGCCCGACGGCGCCCGTCCCGGCATGCCAGGAGGCCCCGATGACCCAGCAGCACCATGACACCGACGACGCCCCGTCGATGCAGCGCCCCGATCCGGTCGCGGAGCCCGGGGACCACCTGATGTTCGAGCACCCGGACGGCGAGGCCGTCCTGGTGCTGGACGAGGACCAGGTCTGGCGACTGCTGGGCCGCGTGGGCCACGCGCGCCTCGGGCTGGCCGTGGACGGGCGGCCGGACATCGTGCCGGTGAACGTGCGGGCCCACGACGGCGCCATCTACTTCCGCACCGCGCCCGGCTCGAAGCTCGCCGAGCTCACGGTGAACCCGCGCGTCGTGGTGCAGGCCGACGGGATCCTGGCCGACCAGGCCTGGTCCGTGCTCGTGCACGGCACCGCGCGCCGCCTGGACACGGAGGCGGAGATCGCGGAGGCCGAGTCCCTCGGCATCGAACCGTGGGTGCCGACGCTCAAGGACTTCTACGTCCGCGTGGACGTCCAGCGCGTGTCCGGCCGCCACTTCGTGTTCGGCCCGCACCCCGAGCGCAACGAGTCCCAGACCGACTGACCCGGTGACCGGGCCGGGAAGGCTCAGGGACGCGCCGGGGGCTGGCCGCCCTCGCCGCCCGCCGGGGGCTGGCCACCGCCGGGCCCGCCCATCCCGCCCTGCTCCTGCTCGGTGGTGGTGTCGATCGGGACGTCGATGGTGATGGCGAAGCCCTTCTCCACGGAGCCCGTGATCTGCGGCAGCTGCGTCTCGTAGCCGTCCGAGAAGACGTTGTCCGTCTCGAGGCTGACGTCGGCGAAGTTCTCCGTGGACCCGTCGTAGGCCGAGGTGGCGTAGACCTGCGCGGACTGCTCCTCGGGCATGGCGATCTGGGAGGTGAGGACGTTGTTCGTCGCGTCCGTGATGGACGCCTTGTCCGGGAACACCTCGAAGTGCAGGTGGGGCCACCGGCCGTCGTAGCAGCCGGGCCACACCGTGGTGAAGGTGACCGTGCCGTCGTCGCCCACCACCTGGACGCCGCGCAGGGAGGTCTCCTCCGTGATGCCGTCCGAGTACATCGAGTAGCGGCCCTGCGCGTCGGCGTGCCAGAGGTACACGGCGGCGCCGGTCATCGCGGCGTCGCCGTTGGCCATGTCGATCACGTTCATCGTCACCGTGAGCGGGACGCCCTCGGCGGCGGTGCCCGTGTCGATGCTCGTGGTCAGGTCGGAACGTTCGATGCCGGACGCGTCGAGCACGTCCGGGCCGTTGGAGCCGTCGCCCGGGTACGGGCCTGCGGTCTCGGTGACCATCTCGGTCAGGGTGGCGGACGGCGAGGCGCTCGCCGCCGACGAGGAGGCCGCGGGTGACGAGGAGCCGGCGCTCGCCGACGTCGAGCCGGAGGAGGACGAGGCGCCCTCCTGGACACCGCACGCGGCGAGGACGAGGGCTCCCGCCCCCGCGCCGAAGATGCCCAGCGCGTTGCGGCGGGAGACGAGCGTGCCGACGTCGAAGGCGCCGCCCTGGTCCTCGACGTCCTCGGCGGGGCGGTGGAAGGCCCGGCCCTCGAAGGTGGGCGTGACGGCGGGGGCCCCGCCTCCCTCGGTGACCTGGGGGAAGGGACGGCGGGAGCGGGTCGGGAGCCAGGGGCCCTGGAGTTCCTCTCGTGGGGCGCCCGCCGGGTGGCGGGCCGCGTCGAGAGGCCAGCATGGCAACGGATGCCGGACGTTTTCGTGAGATCGGCGGGATGGTTCCAGGACATCTCCTGGGCGGTTTCTGACACGGGCGGGACCGCCGGCGCCTCGGTCGACGTCTCAACTACCTGCCGGTCCAGCTCCGTTGCTGAAACATGCACCTGGAAAGGTGGCGCACACTCTCAGGGTCGAGTCAGCGATTCCGGCGCCGGGCCGCGTCAGACCTCCGGAGCCTCCCCCAGGTGGCTCGGCGCCCACATCGCCAGGCGGGTCTGCACCACGACGACGTTCGGCCCGTCCGCCTGGAACGCGCGCTCGAGCGCGCCGCGCACGTCCTCCACTCCCACCGTCTCGGCGGGCACGCCGAAGGAGGCGGCGAGGGCCTGGAAGTCCGGCCGGTCGAGCTCGGTGGCCGTGGCCTTGCCGAACGCGCCCTCCATGTACTCCCGCAGGATGCCGTACCCGCCGTCGTCGATGATCAGCCACGTCACCGCCGCACCGTGCTGCCGGGCGGCCGCGAGCTCGGCGAGGGAGTACATCGCCGAGCCATCGCCGGCGACGGCGAGCACGCGCCCGTCGATCCCGGTGCGTCCCTGGTGGGCCAGGCCCACCGCGCCGCCGAACGCGGCCGGGAACCCGTAGCCGAGCCCTCCGGCACCCTGCGCCGAGTGGAACTCGCCGTCCTGCGCGTCCCAGCAGTTCCACGCCCAGTAGGCGGCGATGGTCATGTCCCAGTACGTCTGCATGGTCGACGGAACGGCGGCGCGGATGTCCGCCAGGAGCCGGCGCTCCACGCCGAGGTCCTGGGCATCGAGGCGGGCGGTGATGCGCGCGTTGACGTCGGCGACCACCTCGGCCGGGGTGCGGCCGTGCCAGACGGCGGCGTCCTGCGCCACCGAGCCCGACTCGCGCAGCGCCGCGGCGAGCGCCTCGAGCGCCTGGCCTGCGTCGGCGCGCACACCCAGCGTGGGGTGGTTGGTCTCCAGCACGCGCGGCTCCGCGTCCACCTGGATGAGGCGGCCGCGCGGCTCGAGCGTGAAGTAGTTCGAGGTGACCTCGCCGAGCGAGGAGCCGACCACGAGCAGCACCTCCGCGTCCTCGAGCAGGTCTGTGACGAGGCGGTCCTCCACCCAGCCGCCGAGGCTGAGCGGGTGCTCCCACGGGAAGGCGGTGTTGCCGCCCGGCGAGCAGACCACGGGTGCCTGGAGCAGCTCCGCGACCTCCCGCAGGCTCTCCATCGCGGCCCGGCCGGAGCGGCGCACACCGCCGCCGGCCACGATCGCCACCCGCCCGGCCCCGCGCAGCCAGCGTGCGGACTCGGCCACGAGCTCGGCGCGCGGCGGGTGGTCGTAGGGCACGGCCAGGGCGTCCTCGACCGGGGGCACCATGACCTCGCCGAGCAGCACGTCCTGCGGGATCTCGACCCACACCGGCCCCTGCGGCACGGTGACGGCCTCGGCCCACGCGTCCTGGATCGCGGACGGGATGCCCGAGGCATGGTGCACCGTGAACTGGGCCTTGGTGACGTTGCGGGCCGAGGCCTTCTGGTCGTCCAGCTGGTGCAGCATGCCCTTGCGCCGGGCACCGAGCCCGGACAGCGGGATCTGCGAGGCGATCACGAGCATCGGCACACCCGTGGCGTAGGCCTCCTGCAGGCCGGCCAGCGAGGTGAGCGCGCCGGGGCCGGTGGAGAGGAACAGCACCCCGACCTCGCCGGTGGCCCGGGCGTACCCGTCGGCGGCGAAGGCGGCGTTGTTCTCCACGCGGTTCGAGACGAACTCCAGCGGGGAGCGGGACAGGGCGTCGAAGAGGCCGAGGGCGTGCTGGCCCGGGATGCCGAAGACCGTCCGTGCGCCCAGGGCGTGAAGCGTCTCCACGGCCAGGTCGCCGCCGTTGCGCCGCGGGGCCGCCGTCGTCGTCTGCTCGTCGGTCATCGGCCCGGCTCCTCACCGGCGGCCGCGCGGGTGGCGCGGCGGTCGGCCATCAGGGAGATGAGGTCGTAGGCCACATGGGAGGCGGCGACGCCGGTCAGCTCGGCGTGGTCGTAGGCCGGGGCCACCTCCACCAGGTCTGCGCCCACGATGTCGAGCCCGCGCAGCCCACGCAGGATCTCGAGCAGCTCGCGGCTCGTGATGCCGCCGGCCTCGGGGGTGCCGGTGCCCGGCGCGTGCGCGGGGTCGAGGACGTCGATGTCCACCGAGATGTAGAGCGGCCGACCCCCGATGCGCTGGCGCAGCTGGTCCACGATCTCGTCCACGCCCCGACGGAACACGTCCGAGGAGGTGACGATGCCGAAGCCCATGCGGTGGTCGTCGTCGAGGTCCTTCTTGCCGTAGAGCGGACCGCGCGTGCCCACATGCGAGATGGCCTCGGTGTCCAGGATCCCCTCCTCCACGGCGCGGCGGAACGGCGTGCCGTGGGTGTACTCGGCGCCGAAGTAGGTGTCCCACGTGTCCAGGTGGGCGTCGAAGTGCAGCAGGGCCACGGGCTCACCCGCCCGGGCGGAGGCGGCGCGCAGCAGCGGCAGTGCGATGGTGTGGTCGCCGCCGATGGTCATGAGCGAGGAGCCGTCCTCGGTGAGGTCCATCGCGTCCTGCTGGATCGTCTCGATGGCCTCGCCGATGGCGAACGGGTTCACCGCCATGTCCCCGGCGTCCACCACCTGGGCCTGCGCGAAGGGCGAGGTGTCCGTGGCGGGGTTGTACGGGCGCAGCAGCCGCGAGGACTGCCGGACGTGGCCGGACCCGAAGCGTGCACCGGGGCGGTAGGAGACGCCGGCGTCGAACGGGACACCGACCACCTTGATCTCCGGGGCGACGCCGGCCGCGGCCGCCTCGTCCAGGCGCGGCAGCAGCGCGTAGGTGGGGGCGCCGCCGTAGCGGGGCACGAGGGCGGAGTTCACGGGGCCGAGGCGGCCGTTGTCCTCGACGCGGGGGATCTCGAGCATTTGGATGTCCTCTCTGGGCGGTTCGGTTCGGTTCGGTCTGGTCGGTCTGGTCTGTCCGGTGCGGGCGTGCCGCACGGGGTCACGCGTGGCCCACGAGGGTCCACAGCACGACGGCGGGGCGGTCGTCCGGATTGGCCCACGAGTGAGGCTCGCGGCCGGGGAAGGTGACGGTGTCCCCCTCCTCCAACAGGTGCACGGCCTCGGTGGTCCGCAGCTCGAGGCGGCCGGTGACCACGTGCACCGCCTCCACGCGGCAGTCCACGGTGTACAGCTCCGCCTCCCCGCGGCCGCGCGGTGCGATGTCCGCGCGCAGGATCTGCAGGTCGCGACTGCCGCGCGGGGTGATCAGGCGCTCGCGGATGCCCTCGCCGCCGAGGCTGACCGCGGGGGCGTCGGCGAGGCGCACGACCGTCACCTCGGGCGCGTCCAGGACGTCGCCCGGGCTCGCGCCGAGCACCTGGCACAGGGTCACGAGCGTGCTCACGGACGGGCTCGTCAGGTCCCGCTCGAGGCGGGAGAGGAATCCCTTGCTGACGCCGGCCGCCTCGGCGAGCTGGGCCACGGTGAGCCGCCGCGCCTCGCGCAGCGCGCGCAGCCGGCGGCCGATCAGCGACTGGCCCGGCGCGGTCTCGAGCGGGAGGGCCTTCATCGCGTTCCTCCCGACGTCGGCCAGGCGACATCGCCGATGTCCCCCTGGACGACATGTTGTCTGATAAGCAACATGTGTTTACCGTAGACCCGGTTCGTGTGATCGGCAACACGCCGATCACTCCTGTCCCGCCGCGGCGCCCCCGCATCCGGCGCCCCGGATCCCCTCGCCCCAAGGACCGCCCGTGACCCTCAACCTGACCATCGTCGCCGTTTACCTGGTCGGCATGCTCGCCTTCGGCTGGTGGGGCAAGGCCCGCGCCGCCAGCTCGGAGGACTACCTCGTGGCGGGCCGCCGTCTCGGGCCGGTGCTGTTCACCGGCACCATGGCCGCCGTCGTGCTCGGCGGCGCCGCCACCGTGGGCGGCGTCGGCCTGGGGTACGAGTTCGGGCTCTCCGGCGCGTGGCTCGTGGCCGCCATCGGCGTCGGCGTGCTCATCCTGTCGGTGGCGTTCGCCCCGATCCTGGCCCGCCTGAAGATCTACACCGTCTCGCAGATGCTGCGCCTGCGGTACGGCCGCGGCGGGGCCTCGCACGCCTCCTCCTTCGTGATGCTCGCCTACACGCTCATGCTCGCCGCCACCTCCACGGGCGCCTACGCGTCGATCTTCGTGGTGCTCTTCGGCTGGGACCGCTGGCTGTCCGTCCTGGTGGGCGGCGGCATCGTGCTGGCCTACTCAGTGCTCGGCGGCATGTGGTCCATCACCCTGGCCGACATGGCCCAGTTCCTCATCATGACCATCGGCCTGTTCGCCCTCATGCTCCCCCTCTCCCTGGCCAAGGCCGGCGGCTGGAGCGCCATGCAGGAGCGCCTGGGCGCCGAGTTCTTCAGCTGGGACGGGATCGGCGTGCAGTCGATCGTCACCTACTTCGTGATCTACACCCTCGGCCTGCTGATCGGCCAGGACGTCTGGCAGCGCGTGTTCACGGCCCGCTCCCCCCGCGTGGCGCAGATCGGCGGCGCCACCGCGGGCCTGTACTGCATCGTGTACGGCGTCGCGGGCGCCGTGATCGGCATGGCCGCCCGCACGGTCACCGCGGACATCGCCACCCAGGACGACGTGTTCGCGTGGGTCGCCCAGAACCTGCTGCCCGTCGGCGTCGGCGGCGTGGCCCTGGCGGCCGCCGTTGCGGCCATGATGTCCACCGCCTCGGGCGCGATCATCGCGGCCGCGACCGTGATGCGCACCGACATCCTCCCGATCCTCCGCGGCGAGGCGACCGCCGCCGAGGACGGCGCCGTCGCCGAGGACGCGGCCACGGAGACCGCGGCGGAGCTCGCCTCGAACCGCGGCTGGGTGCTGCTGCTCGGCGCCGTCGTGCTGGGGCTGGCGATCGTCGTCCCGGACGTGGTGGCGGCCCTGACCATCGCGTACGACATCCTCGTGGGCGGCCTGTTCGTCGCGATCGTCGGCGGCCTCGTGTGGAAGCGCGGCACCGGCACGGCGGCCCTGTGGTCCATGGTGGTCGGGACGGTGGGCACCCTCGGCACCATGGGCTGGCTCGAGCTGAACGCGGCCGAGCCCTTCGAGGGCGTCTTCGCGAACGAGCCGATCTACGTCGGCCTGGCCGCCTCCGCCGTCGTGTACGTGCTCCTCAGCCTGATGACCCGGCCCACCGACCCCGCGGTCCTCGAGGCCTGGCGGGTGCGCTCCCGCCACGGCGTCGACCCCGCGGTCCGAGCGCAGGTCTGACCGATGCGCCCGGGGCCTGCGGTCCTCCGATGCCCGCACGATGGTCAGGCCAGACGATGCGGCGGCGGGCGATCCTTCCTCAGGCTCCTCCCGGCCCCTAGTGTTTCCGTATAGCTCGGGACCGGGACTCCCCCTCGGGTTCGTCCCGTCTCCCGCCCTGCCAGGGCCTCGATAGAGACAGAAAGGCAGCAGTTCCCATGACCACCAAGAACCGCGCCGTGGCCTTCCACGGCATCAAGGACGTGCGCGTCGACGAACTGGACTTCCCCAAGCTGGAGATGCCCAACGGCTCCGCCGCCCCGCACGGCGTCATCCTCAAGATCGTCGCCACCAACATCTGCGGCAGCGACCTGCACATCTACCGCGGCTCCTTCCCCGTGCCCGAGGGCATGGTGCTGGGTCACGAGATGACCGGCCAGGTGCTGGAGGTCGGCAGCGACGTCCAGTTCCTGCAGGAGGGCGACCTCGTCTCGGTGCCGTTCAACGTGGCCTGCGGCCGATGCCGCAACTGCCGCGCCGGCCGCACCGAGGTCTGTGAGACCGCCAACCCGGAGCAGGCGTGTGCCGCCTACGGCTTCAATCTGGGCGACTTCCAGGGCGGACAGGCCGAGTACCTGTTCGTGCCGTACGCCGACTTCCAGCTGCTGCGCTTCCCGGACCAGGAGCAGGCGATGGAGAAGATCCTGGATCTGGCCGTGCTCTCGGACATCCTGCCCACGGCGTTCCACGGTCTCATGTCGGCCGGCGCCAAGCCCGGCTCCACCGTCTACATCGCCGGCGCCGGCCCTGTGGGCCGGTGCGCCGCGGCCGCCGCTCGGCTGCTGGGCGCCTCGTGCATCATCGTGGGCGACCAGGACGCCTCGCGGCTGGAGCTGGTGCGCAAGCACGGCTGCGAGACCATCGACCTCTCCGTCACGGAGAACCTGCAGGACGCCGTGAACGACATCCTCGGCGAGCCGATGGTGGACTGCGCGGTGGACTACGTCGGCTCCGAGGCCCACGGCCTGGGCTCCGAGTCCGATGAGATGCAGCCGATCGCCGCCGTGAACCAGGTCCTGGACATCACCCGTCCGGGCGGTGCCACGGGCATCATCGGCATCTACGGGCCGGACCCGATCGCGGAGACGAAGGCCGAGCAGGAGGGCACCTTCCCGGTGGACTTCGGCAAGGCCTGGATCAAGTCGCCCCACATCATCGGCGGGCAGGCGCCCATCATGCGCTACAACCGCCAGCTGATGATGTCGATCCTGTGGGACCGGATGCCGTACCTGACGGAGATGGTCAACCCGCGCGTGATCAGCCTGGATGAGGCACCCCAGGCCTACGCGGAGTTCGACCAGGGCTCCGTGGACAAGTTCGTCATCGACCCCCACGGCATGATCGCCCGCTGAGCGGTCCGCCTCTGCAGGCACGACGGCGCCCCTCACCTGCCCGCGCAGGTGAGGGCGCCGTCGTGCCTGCGGATCATGCCGCGTGCAGCAGCGTGGCGGTGATCCCGAGGGCCGCCAGGCCTACCACCAGCGCGACCATGCAGGCCACCGACGCCAGGGCCGGCCGGGCCTGCTCCCGCGCGATCCCGTCCGCCTGCGCCACGTAACGCCGGCGCTGCGTGGCCAGCACCGCCGCCCCGCCGACGGCCGCCACCACCGCAGGCCCGAACGCCCACGCGCCGACGGCCGGCCACCACCTCAGGAACGTGAGGCTGAGGACGCCCAGCGCCAGAACCGTGCGGCCCCAGCTCATCACGGTGCGCTCGGGCTGCAGCCCCGGGTCGTGATGCAGACGCATCGCCTCAGCCCCGCGGCAGGACGACGGCGAGCATCAGCACCACGACGGCCAGCACGACGCCCCCCGCCAGGACCGGGACGATCAGCGGCAGCGGCAGCGGACGGCCGCGGCGCATCGCCCGCTCTACCCGGAGCCAGCGCACACCCGCGCCCAGGGCGAGCAGCGCCGCCAGGACGAGCAGCACCGTGCTCAGCACCACCCGGACCGGCGGCGCGAAGAGGGCGCCGGTGAACGCCTCCACCGCGACCCCGCCGGCCAGCAGCGCCAGCGCCGTCCGGACCCAGGCCAGGAACGTGCGCTCATTGGCGAGCGTGAACCGGGGGTCCGGCTCCACCCCGCCCGCCAGGAGGCGGTGCTGCCAGGCCGGCCGGCCGCCGTCGTGGGCGGCGGCCTCGGGGCCGTCGGGGGTCTCTGCTGCGTCCATGCGGCCATGGTAGCGACGGCGTAGACTGGCGGGTCGGGCGCGCGCCCGGCCGCCGTGGTCCGCGGCGGCGGCGCCCGTCCCCGCCCGACCATCCGATGGAGCCCCATGAGCCCCGCCCACACCGCCACTCCTGCAGCACGCCCCGAGCCGACCCGCGAGCAGGTCCGACGCTGGCGCCGCTACCTCGCCGACGAGATCGCCGAGGGCCAGATCTACCGCGACATCGCCGCCCGCAAGGACGGTGTGGAGCGCGACATCCTGCTCGGCCTCGCCGAGGCCGAGCGCCGCCATGAGCAGCACTGGCGGATTCTCCTGGGCAAGCACGCCGAGAACCCCCCACGCCCCTCCTTCCGTCGCGTCCTGCTGCGCTGGCTCGCACGGATCTTCGGCTCCGTGTTCGTGCTGGCCCTGGCCCAGCGCGCCGAGTCGGACACTCCCTACGCGGAGGACCAGGACGCCCCCGAGGGCATGGTGGCGGACGAGGCCATCCACGAGGAGGTCGTGCGCGGCCTCGCCGCCCGGGGTCGCGAGCAGCTGGCAGGCAACTTCCGTGCCGCCGTCTTCGGCATGAACGACGGGCTGGTCTCCAACCTGGCGCTCGTGATGGGCATCGGCGCGACGGGCGTGGCGCCGTCCGTCGTGCTGTTCACGGGCGTGGCCGGCCTGCTGGCGGGCGCGCTGTCCATGGCGGCCGGCGAGTACGTCTCGGTGCGGTCCCAGCGGGAGCTGCTCGAGGCATCCTCCCCCACCCAGATCACCCTCGAGGCGGCCCAGCACCTGGACCTGGACCACAACGAGCTCAAGCTCGTCTACCTGGCCCGCGGCATGACGCCCGAGGACGCCGAGCACCGCGCGCTCGAGCGCCTCGGCTATCTCACGTGCGACTGCAACCCGCGGTTCTCCGCCCGTCCCGACGGCTCCCAGGGACCCGTGGACCACTCGAACTCCTTCGCGGAGATCGGCTCGGCGTGGAGCGCCTCCCTGTCCAGCTTCGCGTTCTTCGCCTCCGGCGCGCTCATCCCGATCCTGCCGTACATCTTCGGCATGTCCGGGCCGTGGGCCCTGGGCCTGGCTGCGGCGATGGTGGGCGCGGCCCTGCTCTTCACCGGCGGTGTGGTCGGGCTGCTGTCCGGCTCCTCGCCCCTGGCGCGGGGCCTGCGTCAGCTCGCGATCGGCTACGGCGCCGCCGCCGTGACGTACGTGCTCGGCCTGCTGTTCGGGGCGAACGTGGGCTGAGCGACGTCCGCCGCCTGCTCTGCCCCGCACGGCACACGGCCCCTGCCCCTCACGACGAGGGACAGGGGCCGTGGTGCATCCGCCTGCCGGTGCGGAGCGCCGGCATCGGCGCCCCGCACCGCGGGATCAGGCCTGGGCCTGCAGGATCTCCCGCATGAGCTGGGCGGTCTCGGACGGGGTCTTGCCGACCTTCACGCCCGCAGCCTCGAGGGCCTCCTTCTTGGCCTGCGCGGTGCCGGCGGAGCCGGAGACGATGGCGCCGGCGTGGCCCATGGTCTTGCCCTCCGGGGCGGTGAAGCCGGCCACGTAGCCGACGACCGGCTTGGTGACGTTGGCCTTGATGAACTCGGCCGCACGCTCCTCGGCGTCGCCACCGATCTCACCGATCATCACGATGGCCTGGGTGTCCGGGTCGGCCTCGAACGCCTCGAGGGCGTCGATGTGGGTGGTGCCGATGATCGGGTCGCCGCCGATGCCGATGGCGGTGGAGAAGCCGAAGTCACGCAGCTCGTACATCATCTGGTAGGTCAGCGTGCCGGACTTGGACACGAGGCCGATGGGGCCGGAGCCGGTGATGGTGGCCGGGGTGATGCCCGCCAGGGCCTCGCCCGGGGTGATGACGCCGGGGCAGTTCGGGCCGATGATGCGGGTCTTCGGCTTGCCGTCCTCGCCGGTCTTGGACTGGGACAGGGCGAAGAACTTGGCGGTGTCCTGCACCGGGATGCCCTCGGTGATGACCACGAGCAGCGGGATCTCGGCCTCGATGGCCTCGATGGCGGCGTCCTTGGCGAAGGCCGGCGGCACGAAGGCCACGGACACGTCCGCACCGGTCTTCTCCATGGCCTCCTTGACGGTGCCGAAGACGGGCAGCTCGACGGCGTTGCCGTCCTTGTCCTCGTGGGACACGGTGGTGCCGGCCTTGCGGGCGTTCACGCCGCCCACGATGTTCGTGCCGGCCTTGAGCATGAGGCGGGTGTGCTTGGTGCCCTCACCGCCGGTGATGCCCTGGACGATGACCTTGGAGTCCTTGTTCAGGTAGATCGACATAGCTGTTTCCTCAGTCTTTCCGAACGGTCAGTTCGCGGAGTGGGCGAGCTCGGCGGCCTTGTCGGCGCCCTCGTCCATGGTGGCGGCCAGGGTGACGAGCGGGTGGTTCGCCTCCTGCAGGATGCGGCGGCCCTCCTCCACGGCATTGCCGTCCAGGCGCACGACCAGCGGCTTGGTGGCGGTGTCACCCAGGATCTCGAGGGCCTTGACGATGCCGTTCGCGACCTGGTCGCACGCGGTGATGCCGCCGAAGACGTTCACGAACACGGACTTGACCTGCTCGTCGCCCAGGATGACGTCGAGGCCGTTGGCCATGACCTCGGCGTTGGCGCCGCCGCCGATGTCCAGGAAGTTGGCCGGCTTCACGCCGCCGTGCTGCTCGCCGGCGTACGCGACGACGTCGAGGGTGGACATCACGAGGCCGGCGCCGTTGCCGATCACGCCGACCTGGCCGTCCAGCTTCACGTAGTTGAGGCCGTTGGCCTTGGCCTTGGCCTCCAGCGGGTCCTCGGTGCGCTCGTCGACGAGGGCGGCGTGGCCCTCGTGGCGGAACGCCGCGTTGTCGTCGAGGGAGACCTTGCCGTCCAGGGCGAGGATCGTGCCGTCGCCGGTCTTCACCAGCGGGTTCACCTCGACGAGGGTGGCGTCCTCCTTCTCGAAGACCTCCCAGAGCTTCTGGATGACCTCGGCGACGTCGGCGCGCAGCTCCTCGGGGAAGCCCGCCTCGGTGACGATCTTCTGGGCGGTCTCGGCGTCGATGCCGGTCAGCGGGGAGACGGGCACCTTGGCGAGGGCCTCGGGGCGCTCCTCGGCGAGCTGCTCGATCTCCATGCCGCCCTCGACCGAGCACATGGCCAGGTAGGTGCGGTTGGCGCGGTCCAGCAGCACGGAGAAGTAGTACTCCTCGGCGATGTCGGCGCCCTGGGCGATCATGACCTGGTGCACGGTGTGGCCCTTGATGTCCATCCCCAGGATGGCCTTGGCGTGCTCGTAGGCCTCGTCGGCCGTCTTGGCGACCTTCACGCCGCCGGCCTTGCCGCGGCCGCCGACCTTCACCTGCGCCTTGACGACGGTGACGCCGCCGATCTTCTCCGCGGCCGCCTTGGCCTCGTCCGGGGTCTGCGCAACGATGCCGGCCAGCACGGGGACGCCGTGCGCCTCGAACAGATCGCGCGCCTGGTACTCATACAGGTCCACGGTGGTGTGTCCTTCTTGGTCGAAGACAGGGTCTGCCGGCCTCGCCCGCGGGCGCGGCCGACGTCGACGCCCCCTCCGTGGCCGGGCCGGGCGCGGGGGCACGGCGGGGCGGCGGACGGCGGCGTTCCACGGCTCACTGTAGTCCACGCCCCGGGGCGACCGGGGGGTCGGCGGGCCGGTCCCGTCAGCCCTCGACCTTCGTCAGCGGCGCGTAGCGCAGCAGCAGCCGCTTCTGTGCCCCGGTGGCGTCGAAGGTGACGGTCGCGACGGTCTTGTCCCCCGCGCCCGCGACGGCGTCCACGCGCCCCTCGCCGAAGGTCGCGTGGGAGACGCGGTCGCCCGGGTTGAGCGCCGCGATCTCCTTCTGCGGCTGCACCCGGCTCGGGGCCTTCCCGCGCACCACACCGGAGGGCACCGTGAGGTCCGCCGGCTCGTCCCCGCGGGTGAGGCGCTGGGGTCGCGCGCCGTCGTCGTCCCGGGACCGCCAGGCCGGCCGCCCGCCACCGAACCGCCCCGCGTAGCGCGAGGTGCCGGCGCCGGTCAGGCTCAACGACCCGGCCGAGCGGGTGGTGCCCTCCCGCTCCCAGTCGATGAGCGCCTCCGGGATCTCCCCGAGGAACTGGCTGGGCGGGTTGAACTGGTGCTGGCCCCACAGCGAGCGTGCCTCGGCGCGCGTCAGGAACAGGCGACGGCGGGCGCGCGTCAGGCCCACGTACGCCAGGCGACGCTCCTCCGCGAGCTCCTTCTCGTCCGTCATCGAGCGGGCATGCGGGAACACCCCGTGCTCCATGCCCGTCAGGAACACCACGGGGAACTCGAGGCCCTTGGCGGTGTGCAGCGTCATGAGCGTGACCTGGCCCTGCTGCTCCGCGAGCGCCTCGCCCTCCACGTCCGGGGCCGTAGGCAGCTGGTCAGCGTCCGCCACGAGCGCCACCTGCTCGAGGAAGTCGGACAGGGTGCCGTCCGGATGCGTCGTCTCGAAGGAGCGGACGACGGCGACGAGCTCGCCGAGGTTGTCCGCGCGGGACTCGTCCTGCAGGTCCTCGGACTCGCGGAGGGCGGCCAGCATCCCGGACTGCTCGAGGACGGCCTCCAGGACGGTGGCCGGGCCGGCGGACTCGGCGACCTGGCCGAGGTCGTCCATCATCTGCACGAAGCCGCGGACGGCCTTGAGCGAGCGGGCGGCCATGCCGGGAGCGTTCTCGGCGTCGCGCAGGGCCGCGGAGAACGTAGAGCGGTTCCGCTCGGCCCACGCGGCGACGGCGCCCTCGGCCCGGTCCCCGATGCCCCGCTTGGGCTCGTTGAGGATGCGGCGCACGTTGACGTCGTCGTCGGGGTTGACGATCACCCGCAGGTAGGCGAGCGCGTCCTTGATCTCCTTGCGGTCGTAGAAGCGCGTGCCGCCGATGACGCGGTACGGGATGCCGCGCGTCACCAGCCGCTCCTCGAGCGCACGGGACTGCGCGTTGGTCCGGTAGAACACGGCGACGTCGGCCGGGCGGATCCCGTCCTCGTCCTGCAGCCGGTCGATGGTGGTGGCGATCCACTCCGCCTCGGCGGACTCGTTCTCCGCGGCGTAGCCGACGATCGCCGGGCCCTCCCCCTCGGCCGTCCACAGGCGCTTGGGACGGCGGTCCGGGTTGCGCTCGATCACCGCGTTGGCGGCGTCCAGGATGGTCTGTGTGGAGCGGTAGTTCTGCTCGAGCTTGATGGTGGCGGCGTCCGTGAAGTCCTGCTCGAACTCGACGATGTTGCGGATGTCCGCGCCGCGGAACGCGTAGATGGACTGGTCCGAGTCGCCGACGACGGTCAGCTCGCCGCCGGGGGTCTCCACGCCCTCGGGGTCACCCGCCGGGCCGGAGAGGAGCCGGATCAGGCGGTACTGGGCGTGGTTGGTGTCCTGGTACTCGTCCACGAGGACGTGGCGGAACCGGCGGCGGTAGTTGTCCAGCACGCGCGGGAACGCCTCGAACATGTGGACCGTCATGCCGATCAGGTCGTCGAAGTCCAGGGCGTTGGCCTGGCGCAGGCGGGCCGTGTAGTCCCGGTAGACGGCGGCGACGGCGCGGCCCCACGGGTCCCCCTCGGCCACGGTGGCGGCGTAGTCGTCCGCCTCCACGAGCTCGTTCTTCAGGGAGCTGATGCGGTTCAGCAGGGCCTTGGGCGCGAAGCGCTTCGGGTCCAGCTCGTGCTGCTTGGCGACGGTGGTGACCAGGCGCAGGCTGTCCGCCGAGTCGTAGATGGTAAACGTGGACTTCAGCCCGATGTTGGCGGCCTCGTTGCGCAGCAGCCGCACGGCGGAGGAGTGGAACGTGGAGATCCACATCCGCTGGGCGGTGGGACCGATCAGCCCGGCCACGCGCTCGCGCATCTCCGCGGCGGCCTTGTTCGTGAAGGTGATGGCGAGGATCTCATGCGGCCGCGCCCGTCCGGTGGCGAGCAGCCACGCGATGCGGTGGGTCAGCACCCGGGTCTTGCCCGAGCCGGCGCCCGCCACGATCAACAGGGGCGCCCCCGTGTGGGTCACCGCGGCGGCCTGCTGCGGGTTGAGCCCCGCCACGAGCGACTCGGGAGTGTGCGCCGGAGCGGCCGGGCGGGCGTCCTCGCCCCAGGCCTCGGGGTCCGCGGCCGCGCGCGTGACGGCCGGGGGCACGAGCCCGGGCAGGGCGGTCTCCGGGTCCGCGGGGCGGCGGGTCCGGTCGAGGTTCAGGGGCGTGCGTCCGAGCGCGGAGAAGAGGTCAGCCATGGCGGACCCAGTCTAGGCGGGGCTCCGGACGCGACAGGGGGCGCCGTCGTCGCCATCCCCCACCGCGCCGCCCCGCCCCACCCCACCCGCACTTTCGAACGTGATGGGGGGCCTATCTCGCGTTCGAAAGTCCCCATGACCCCGATTTCACGTTCGAAAGTGGGCGGGAATCGACCGGCCCGCTATGGTCTTCTGGGCGTTCCGCGCGATGTGGCGGCGGAGCCCCCTTCCCCGCCCTGCCACGCCACCCCGGAGCCGCCATGTCCACGACGCCGACCCCGCCCGTGTCCCACGGGTCCGCCCCCAGCCGGATGACCTGGATGGACGCCATGCGCGGATTCGCCGTGCTGCTGGTGATGTTCACCCACACCTACACGATGCCGCAGGGGCTCGACGCGACCTTCAGCTCCGTGGCGTTCGCGAACGTGGTGCAGGTGTTCCAGTCGTGGCGGATGCCGATGCTCGTGTTCCTGTCCGGCGTCCTGCTGCCCCGCTCGGTGTCCAAGCCGCTGGGCACGTACTACCGCGGCAAGGCGGAGCGGATCCTGTGGCCGTTCCTCGTCTGGATGGTCGTCCTGGCGCTGGCCACGGGCAAGCCCGGATCCCTGCTGTCCGTCGAGTTCTGGCGCGGCGGCGCGTGGCACCTGTGGTTCCTGTGGGTGCTCATGCTCTGCTACCTCATCGGCCCGGTGATCCGTCGCGTCCCGGCGCTGGTGGTCGCGGCCGTCCTCTTCGTGCTGCTCCTCGAGTTCGTCAGCGGCCCCCGCGACTGGGTGCGTCCCCTGTACTGGGGCGTGTACTTCTTCCTCGGTGCCGCGTCCGCGCGACTGCTCCCCCGGATCCGCACGGCGCCCGCCGCCCTGGGTGTGATCGCGGTGATCCTCATGGTGCTCACCGTGACGGCCACGCGCACCGGCGCGCTCGTGGTGGCGGAGCGCCAGCCCTGGTCCGTGTTCGCCGCGCTGCCGGGGATCCTCGTGGTGCTGTGGCTCGGCCCGCGCCTGCCCCGTCTGCCGTTCCTCGAGTTCTGCGGCCGCCGCTCGATGGTCCTCTACGTCGCCCACATGCCGGTGCTGATCCTGGCGGTGGCGGCCTTCCGCGACCTCGCCGCGGTCCGCCCGGTCGACTTCTACGTGGCCATCGCGTCGTTCACGTTCCTCGTCCCGCTCGCCCTCGCGCTCGGCTACCGACGGGTTCGCTGGCTCTTCGAATTCCCGACGGCGGGACGCGTCCGGGCGCGTCCTCGCACCCGGGCCACGGTCCCGGGAGCGGCGGACGCCGTGCCGGCACAGACCGCCGAGCCCGCCTCGACGACGGCGCCCCTGCCGGTCGTCGAGCCGGCGTCCCCGCCGCAGCCCGCCGCGGGGCCGACCCCGGCCGCCGAGCCGGCGGCCGGCGCACCCGCCCGGGTCCGGGCCCCCCGCCCGCGGCCTCGCCACGCGGACTGAGCAGCCCCGGCCCCGACCCCGCCACCCCGGCATCCCCGCCACCCCCGCACTTTCGAACGTGACGGAGGGCCTGTCTCGCGTTCGAAAGTCCCCATGACCCCGATCTCACGTTCGAAAGTGGGCTGGACGAAGCGGAGCCTGACCGGGGCCGGGCCGGCTCGGCCGGTCTGGGAGGATGGACCGCGGAGGTGCCCCGTGTCCCAGAAGTCCCGCAAGTCCCGTCCGCGCCCGTCGCGGCCCGCCGCGCGCCCGGTCGCCGAGTCCCCGCGCTCCCGTCCCGCGCTGCGGGACGTCCACGTCCGTGAGGACCTCGCCACGGCCGCTGAGCGCGAGGGCAGCCCGGCGATCCCGGTGAGCGCGCTGATCGTGACCACCCTGCTCGTGGGCGCGTACCTCCATCTGCTGGTGCTGCAGCAGATGACCCAGCTCAGCGGCGGCCTGGCGATGCCGGACTCCCTGCTGTTCTACGGGCAGGACCACATCCGCGCGCTCTCCGCGGTCATGGACGAGGACGCCCGCGGCCAGCTGAACTGGGTGCACAAGACGGCCGGCGTGATCTTCCCGATCGCCGTGGCGCTGACGGTCACCGCGGTCGGCGCGTGGCGCCTGCGTCCCGCCGGGGCCAAGTGGGTCGTCTTCGGGCTGGGGGTCCTGTTCGCGGTCGTGGACATCTGCGAGAACATCGCGATCGAGCAGGCCATCGCCGCCGGCGGCCCGGGCGCCGGCCTGGCCGCCGCCCTGACGCTGACCCGCTGGGTCCTGCTCGCGCTGCTCGCGCTGGCGGTGGCCGTGATGCTGTGGGCCGGGCGGCGCCGTCGTCGTGGTCCCGCCGCGCGGGAGGCCTGAGGGGCTCGGCTAGACTCGATCACCGGACCGACGCGCGGTCCACGCCCCAGTAGCTCAGTTGGATAGAGCGACCCTCTCCTAAAGGGTAGGCCGTCGGTTCGATTCCGGCCTGGGGCACCCGGGCGGCCGATCCGGCCGCCGCCTCACTCCGCGTCGGCGAATTGCGTGGTGTAGAGCTCCACGTACCGTCCGTCCGCCGCGAGCAGCGCGGTGTGCGTGCCGCGCTCCACGATCCGCCCGGCCTCGACCACGAGGATCTCGTCCGCACTGCGGACGGTGGAGAGCCGGTGGGCGATCACGATCGCGGTCCGCCCGGCCAGGGCCTCCCCCAGCGCCTCCTGGATGGCGCGCTCGTTGGTGGAGTCCAGCGCCGCCGTCGCCTCGTCCAGCACCACGACGCGCGGGGCCGCCAGCAGCAGCCGCGCGATCGTCATGCGCTGCCGCTCACCGCCGGAGAGGCGGTAGCCGCGCTCGCCGACCACGGTGTCCAGCCCGTCCGGCAGCGCCTCGACGACGGAGCGCAGGCGCGCCCGCTCGATGGCGTCCCACAGCTGTTCGTCCGTCGCATCGGGGCGGGCCAGCGTCAGGTTGGCGCGCACGGTCTCGTGGAAGAGGTGGCCGTCCTGGGTCACCATGCCCACAGCCCGCTGCAGGTCCGCGAACGCGAGGTCCCGCACGTCCACGCCGCCGATCTCGACGGCGCCGGAGGTGACGTCGTGCAGGCGGGTGACGAGCGAGGCGATGGTGGACTTGCCCGCACCCGAGGAGCCCACGAGGGCCACGGTGGCCCCGGCGGGCACGGCCACGTCGATCCCGTGCAGCACCTCCTCGCCGCCGCGCGTATCCAGCACGGCGACCTCCTCGAGGGAGGCCAGGGACACCTGCTCCGCGGTGGGGTAGGCGAAGCGCACGTCCCGCAGCCGCACGGACAGGGGCCCCTCCGGCAGGGTTGCGGGCCGCGCGGGCTCCGTGATGAGGGGCTCCAGGTCCAGGACCTCGAACACGCGCTCGAAGCTCACGAGCGCGCTCATGATCTCCACGCGGGCGTTCGCCAGCGCGGTCAGGGGCGCATACAGGCGGGTCAGCAGCAGGGCGAGGGTGACGACGTCGCCGGCGTCGAGGGTGCCCGCGATCGCCTGGAGCCCGCCCACGCCGTACACGGCCGCGAGCGCGAGCGCGGAGACCAGGGTGAGCAGCGTGGTGAAGACGGCCTGGCGCACGGAGATGTCCACGCCGGTGGCGCGCACGCGGTCCGCACGGCGGGCGAACTCGGCGGACTCGGCGGCGGGGCGGCCGAAGAGCTTGATGAGCGTGGCGCCGGGAGCGGAGAACCGCTCGGTCATCTGGTCGCCCATGGCCGCGTTGTGCCCGGCCCGTTCGCGGGACAGGCCCGCCAGCTTCGAGCCGACCGCCCGGGCCGGCAGCAGGAACAGCGGCAGCATCACGAGGGACAGGACGGTGACCTGCCAGCTGGTGGCCACCATCACGCCCAGGGTCAGCGCGACGGACACCACGTTCGCGACGACGCCGGAGAGCGTCCGCGAGATCGCCGACTGCGCCCCGATCACGTCGTTGTTCAGGCGCGAGACGAGCGCGCCGGTGCGGGTGCGCTGGAAGAACGCCACCGGCATGCGCTGCACGTGGTCGAACACGGCGGTGCGCAGGTCGTAGATGACCTGTTCCCCCAGCCCGGCGGAGAGCCACTTGGTGAACACGGACAGCGCCGCGTCGAGCACCGCCACGAGGGCGATCAGCAGGGCCAGCCGCACCACGAGCCCGCGGTCCGCGCCACCGGTGATCGCGTTGACGACGTCGCCGGCCAGCACCGGCGAGGCCACGCCGAGCACCGCGCCCACGATGGACGCCGCGACGAACACGATCAGGCGGGTGCGGTACCGGCCCGCGAACGCGATGGTCCGGCGCACCGTGCCGCGGGCGAGGCTCTGCTGGGCGTCGGACTGCCCGTGGGTCATCCGCATCATGGACATCCGTGCCGCCGACTCCATGCTCATGGGCCCCTCCGCTCTCTCGACCGTTCGAGAGTCTAGGAACCGCCGGGCACGAGCGGGCGCGATTCCGCTTCCGGCGTCAGGCCGCCAGGCGCAGGTAGTCCCGCCACGCCTCGGCGGGCCGCTCCAGCTCGCGGATCCGCCACTGGGCCCCGCGCGGGCGCACCGGCTCCACCCGCAGCCGCCAGCCCAGGGCCTCGAGCGAGCGGTCCGCCTTCGCCCCGTTGCAGCGCAGGCAGCAGGCCACGAGGTTCTCCCACGAGTTCTCGCCGCCCCGCGAGCGCGGCCGCACGTGGTCCACGGTGGTGGCGTGGGCGCCGCAGTAGGCGCAGCGGTGTCCGTCCCGGCGCAGCACGCCCTTGCGGGAGACCGGGGCCGCATCCGTGTGGGGCACCCGGATGTACTGGTGCAGCAGGATCACGAGGGGCCGGCCCCACGCGCGGGTGGGGCTGCGCATCGGGTCACCGGCGTCCTCGAGCACGCTCGCCTTGCCGGTGGCCACGAGCAGCAGCGCCCGGCGGTCGGAGACGACCGAGAGGGGTTCGTAGCCGGCGTTGAGGACGAGTGTGCGCATCGGGGGCCTCGGAAGCGTGGGGACACAGGGGCGTCGTGTCTCCACGCTAGACGCGGGTGCATCGGCGCGCCACGTGTCGCCTGCGGCGGCGGAAGAGGTTCACCGGCCCGTCACCGGGCCATCACGCCCCCGTCACGCACGACGGCGGCGCACCGCGTCTCAGCCGTCGAGACGCTCGACCCACACGTGCGCGGCCGTGGCCTCGGCGAGCTCGAGGGCCCCGCCGTCCGCGGCCGCGCCGTCCTCCGCCTCGCCCTCGACTCGGATGTACCCGGCGTCGCGGGCGGCCTGGGCACGCACCACGCGGCCCGGGGTGACGCCGGCGCCGGCCAGCTGAGCCAGCAGCTCGGGGTCGGTCTGCACGCCCTCGGCCAGCCCGCGGACGCGGAACCGGCCGGCGGTGGCGGCCTCCTCGGAGAGCCGGGTGCCCGCCAGGCCCATCTCGCGGCTCCAGTCCTCGGCGGAGGCCTGCTCGGGCCGGGGCGGGATCGGGGTGCCATAGGGGGTCTCGGTGGGGTTCTCCAGCAACGTGAGCAGGCGGCGCTCCACCTGGTCGCTCATCACGTGCTCCCAGCGGCAGGCCTCCTCGTGGACGAGCTCCCACTCGAGGCCGATCACGTCCGCGAGCAGGCGCTCGGCCAAGCGGTGCTTGCGCAGCACGGACACGGCCCGCTCGCGGCCCGCCACGGTCAGCTCCAGCCGACGGTCCGTGCCCACGTGCACCAGCCCGTCCCGCTCCATGCGGGCCACGGTCTGGGAGACGGTGGGTCCGGAGTGCTCCAGTCGCTCGACGATGCGGGCGCGCAGCGGGGGGATGCCCTCCTCCTCGAGCTCGAGGATCGTGCGCAGGTACATCTCGGTGGTGTCGATCAGATCCGTCATGGCGCGTCCTCTTCCCTCGGGCTCTTCGTCCCGGACATCCTAGCGAGGCGTGAGTCACGTGGACGGCCGGTGGTCCCGGGCGCGGGAGAATGGGCACGACCCGCGACCCCGAAGCGTCAGGAGCACGCATGACCTCCCCCGCCGAGATCACCATCCCCCAGGACCTGCTGCCGGCCGACGGCCGCTTCGGCGCCGGCCCGTCCAAGGTGCGCCCCGAGCAGCTGAGGGCGCTCCAGGACGCGGCAGGGCTGCTCGGCACCTCGCACCGCCAGAAGCCGGTCAAGGACCTCGTGGCGCGCGTCCGGTCCGGCGTCGCCGAGCTGTTCTCGGCGCCGGAGGGCTACGAGGTGATCCTCGGCGTCGGCGGCTCCACCGCGTTCTGGGACGCGGCCGCCTTCAGCCTGGTCCGCGAGCGCGCCCAGCATCTGAGCTTCGGCGAGTTCGGCTCGAAGTTCGCCAAGGCCACCGACCAGGCGCCGTTCCTGGCGCCGTCGGACATCCGCACCTCCGAGCCGGGCACCCGCCCCGAGCCGGAGGCCGTGGCCGGGGTCGACGTGTACGCGTGGCCGCACAACGAGACCTCCACCGGCGTGATGGCGCCCGTCGTCCGCCCCGCGGGCATCGACGAGGACGCGCTGGTCGTCGTCGACGCCACCTCGGCCGCGGGCGGCCTGCCGGTGGACGTGTCCGAGGCGGACGTGTACTACTTCGCGCCGCAGAAGAACTTCGCGTCCGACGGCGGCCTGTGGCTCGCGCTGTTCTCCCCGCGGGCCCTGGCGCGGGTCGCGGAGATCAAGGAGTCCGGCCGCTGGATCCCGGCGTTCCTCGACCTGGCCACGGCCGTGGAGAACTCCCTCAAGGACCAGACCTACAACACGCCGGCGCTGGCCACGCTCGTCATGCTGGACGCGCAGCTGCGCTGGATGAACGGTCAGGGCGGGCTGGACGCGATGACCGCCCGCACCGCCGACTCCTCCTCGCGCGTGTACGCGTGGGCCGAGGCGTCGTCCTTCGCCACGCCCTTTGTGGCCCGGTCCGAGGACCGCTCCGCCGTGGTCTGCACCGTCGACTTCTCCGACGACGTCGACGCGGCGGCGGTCGCCCAGGCCCTGCGCGCGAACGGCGTGGTGGACGTGGAGCCCTATCGCAAGCTCGGCCGGAACCAGCTGCGGATCGCGACCTTCGCCGCGATCGAGCCCGAGGACGTCGCGGCACTGCTGCGCTGCATCGACCACGTGGTCGAGCGCCTGGCCTGAGCCGGGTCAGCCGAGGGCCGCGGCCCCGAGCGTCCCGTCCCCCTCGGCCTCGGGCGCCGGGGCGCCGGGCACGCGGCCCTCGGCCACGGCCTTCAGCCGCTCGCGCTCCTCCTCGTTCACGCGCTCGGCGTACGGCACCCACGGGGGTGCCACGAGCGAGCCCTCCCCCGCCATGAGACCGGTCTCGCACACGGTGACCTGCTTGGCACGCGGGGCTCGGGCGATCGTCACGTACCAGAGCCAGCCCGCGTAGCCGGGCAGGTGGCATGCGAAGCGGTGGGTCAGGAGGCGGTCGTCGTCCACGAGCACGTCCACGTGCTCCCCCACCTCGTCCGGGGCGGCCAGCCCGGCCAGCCCGGCGCGGGCGGCGTCCACGGCGGCAGCGAGCAGCTCGTCGCGGCGCGGGGCCCGGCGACGCGCGGGCGGCACGGCCGTCCTCTCCTCGGCGGGCTCGGCGTCGGGGCTCCGGTGGTCGACGCGCGGGGCGTCCTCGTGGGTGGTCATGGCTCAGGCCTCCAGGTCGTCGGCGACACGGCGCAGCACCTGCGCCATCTTCTGCGCCTGGGCGCGCTGGGGGTAGCGGCCGCGGCGCAGGCCGTTGGAGGCCTGGTCCAGCCACGTGATGAGGTCCTCCATGAGGACGGCCATCTCGGTGGCGCCCGGCCGGTGGTTGCGGACCACCGAGGGCGCGGCGTCGAGCACGCGCAGCGAGAGCGCCTGCTTGCCGCGGCGGCCCTCGGCCACGCCGAACTCCACGCGGGTGCCTCCGCGCAGCTCGGTCACCCCGGCCGGCAGGGCCGAGGCGGGCACGTGGACCTCCTCGCCCTCGTCCGTCTGGGCGAACCCGAAGCCCTTGGTCGAGTCGTAGAACTTGATGCGTCCGGTGGGCATGTGCGTCACCTGCTCCTCGTCATGTGGGTCCTCCGCGTCGGGCCGGCGCCGCAGGGGCGGCCGTGCTCTCGTCTCGGGTCGGCGGGGTCCGGCACCGGCGTGGCGGTGCGCCGCGGCATCGGTGGGACCAGCCTGGCCGTGCGCCCGGAGGGGACGGCGGAGGACGTGGTCGTCAATGACCTCCCAGGATAGCCCGACTAGAGTGGCGGGCATGCCTCGGACCTCCACCCTCCCCGCCCCCGCGCCCACCGACCACCGGGGCGGTCGTGGCGTCGTCCTGGTGCTGGGCGTGGCCGTGACGGCGGTGTCCGCCCTGGCCCTGGTGGCCCTGCTGGCCGCGTACTTCCTGGCGTGGCCGGCGTCCCCGGCGCTGTTCGCCCTCGCGCTGTTCGGCCTGCCCGTCGGCTTCGGCCTGATGCTGCTGCACGTGGTGCTGGGCGCCGTCCGACGCTCGCGCCCCTGAGTCGCCGGGCCGACGACGCCCCGCGGCATCCAGCACCCTTTCAGGGTGTTCCCAGGTCAGAGCGGTTGACTGGGCCCCATGCAGCCTCAGAACCCCGAAGCACGCCTCCTGGTGGTGGACGACGAGCCCAACATCCGCGAGCTGCTCTCCACATCCCTGCGCTACGCCGGCTTCGAGGTCACGGCCGCGGCCAACGGCCGGGAGGCCCTGGACGCCGCCGAGGAGTTCCAGCCGGACCTGGCCGTGCTGGACGTGATGCTCCCGGACATGGACGGCTTCACCGTGACCCGCCGCCTGCGCTCCGCCGGCCGTCACTTCCCCGTCGTGTTCCTCACCGCGCGGGACGGCACCGAGGACAAGATCACCGGCCTGACGGTCGGCGGCGACGACTACGTGACCAAGCCGTTCTCCCTCGACGAGGTGGTCGCCCGCATCCGCGCCGTGCTGCGCCGCACTGCCTCCCTCGACGACGACGACGCGGCGGTGCTGCGCGTGGACGATCTCGAGCTCGACGACGACGCGCACGAGGTCCGCCGCGGCGGCGAGGTCGTGGAGCTCTCCCCCACCGAGTTCAAGCTGCTGCGCTACCTCATGATGAACCCGAACCGGGTGCTCTCGAAGGCCCAGATCCTGGACCACGTGTGGGAGTACGACTTCAACGGGGACGCCTCGATCGTCGAGTCCTACATCTCCTACCTGCGCCGCAAGATCGACGTCGGCGGCCACGAGAAGATGATCCACACCAAGCGCGGCGTCGGCTACATGCTCCGCACCGCGGACAAGCGCTGACGTGCGTGCGCGGCTCGACGCCGCGGCGGCCCACGTCCGCCATCCGCGCGCCTGGCTGAGGGGCACGTGGCAGGGGCAGTCCCTGCGCACCAAGCTGGTCGTGATGATCGCGGCGCTCATGCTGGCCCTGGTCGCCGTCACCGCCGTGGCGACCGCGGTGCTGTTCCGCCAGGAGGCGGTGCGCCAGCTGGACGAGGACATGGCCGCCAACCGGGACACCGTCTCGATGTACCTGGCCAACGTCGCCCAGACCGGCGAGTACTACATGCCGCAGCTGCCCATCCTGCGCTTCTACGGCGTCGTGTGGGACAACGAGGGCGCGCGGGTCGTCCAGACCCCGGTGATGCCGGGTGCGGACGAGCCGGCCCTGCCGGACATCACCCCGGCCGAGGCCCTGGAGCGCGGCTCCGCCTCCTTCGAGGTGCCCGGCACACAGCCGGACTCGAGCGGCTGGCGCGTGCAGCTGTACGGGCTCAGCAGCGGCGACGGCACCATGGCCGTGGCCCTTCCCCTGCAGAGCGTGACCTCCTCCGTCGAGCGCGTCACCTCGATCGTCGTGACCATCGGCCTGCTCGCGACGGCGGGCACCGTGATCGTGGCCAACCTGGCGGTCCAGCGCGCGTTCCGCACCCTGAACCGCGTGGAGCGCACCGCCGCCAAGATCGCCGCCGGCGACCTGAGCCAGCGCGTGGAGAGCGCGGCGCCCGACACCGAGGTGGGCCGGCTCTCCCGCTCTCTCAACGCCATGCTCGCGCACATCGAGTCCGCGTTCCGGGACAAGGAGATCTCCGAGGACAAGATGCGCCGCTTCGTGCAGGACGCCTCCCACGAGCTGCGCACGCCCCTGGTCACCATCCGCGGGTTCTCCGAGCTGTACCGGCACGGCGGGCTGCGCGAGGAGGAGGACGTCGCCGCCGCCATGCAGCGCATCGAGTCCGAGGCCACCCGCATGACCCGCCTCGTGGAGGACCTGCTCACCCTGGCCCGTCTCGACGAGCAGCGCCCCCTCGAGCACGCCCCGGTGGACCTGCTCATCCTCGCGATGGACTCCCTGATGGACGCGTCCGTGAACGCCCCGGACCGCAAGGTCACCCTCGTGGGCCCCGACGACGACCGGGCGGCCCCGGCGCCCATCCTCGGCGACGAGAACCGGATGCGCCAGGTGGTCGTGAACCTCATGACCAACGCCCTGCGCTACACCCCCGCCGGCACCCCCATCGAGATCGCGGTCGGCACCGTCGACCACCTCGGCGGCCAGGCGGGGGCGGACGGTGCGGGCCGCAGCTCCGTGATCGAGATCCGTGACCACGGGGCGGGCGTGTCCGAGGAGGACCGTGCCCGCATCTTCGAGCGGTTCTACCGCGCGGACACCTCCCGGCACCGCGAGACGGGCGGCACGGGGCTCGGCCTGGCCATCGTCGCGGCGATCGTGGCCCAGCACGGCGGCTCCGTCCGGCTGCTGGAGACCGAGGGCGGCGGCGCCACCTTCTCCGTCCACCTGCCGTGGGCACCGTTCGAGGACGAGGCGGACGAGGACGTCGAGGACGAGCGCCTGCCCGCACGGGACACCGACGACGACGCGGCCGGTCCGCCCACCGGCCCCCTCGCCCTGGCCGCGCCGTCGGGCGCCGGCGCCAGCGCCGCGGACGCCGCCCGGAGCAGCCGCCTGCTGCGTGCGGCGGAGCGGTTCCGTCGCGCCTCGGCCGAGCGCCGCCGTCGGGCGTCTGCTCCTGCACAGGCGCCTCAGGCCGACCCCCCGTCCCCAGGCGAGGACGACCCGGCGGCGGAGCGGGACGCCCGTCCCTAGCGTGGTGCCCGGCGGCACCCGCCGCCCATCAGCACTCGTCAGAGGGGACAGTCACATGAGCATCGTGCAGATCGACGTCGAGGACCTGCGGGCCAAGAGCGGGGCGGTGGAGGGCTCCATCGGACGCCTCCAGGCGGAGGTGAGCACCATGGAGGCCAACCTGCGCCAGCTGCAGGACACCTGGCGCGGCCAGGCGGCCGCGAACTTCCAGGGCGTGCTCACCGAGTGGCGCGCCACCCAGCAGCGCGTGGAGGAGTCCCTGGCGGGCATCCGCCGCGCGATGGACGCCGCCGCCACCCAGTACCAGGACGCGGAGACCGCCAACGCCGCGATGTTCCGGTTCTGAGCGCCCGGAACGGACCGGGGGGGGGGGGGGGGGGGGGGGGGGGGGGGGGGGGGGGGGGGGGGGGGGGGGGGGGGGGGGGGTGGTGGCGGGGGGGG
>NZ_JBHNYP010000025.1:0-41556 GCF_054960655.1 Micrococcus sp. PSi08
GGCAGGGGCCGGGCGGCGGCGCGTCGTCGGCGTCCGGGGCGCACTAGGGTGGAGCGCATGTCCGCGACCCCCCTCGGCTTCTGGAAGCTGCCCGCACGTCCCGACGGCGCCGCCCGTCACCTCGCCGTCATCACCGGGGGCGAGGCGCAGCAGACCATGCTCTTCCTCCAGGACGGGCAATGGTCCATCCTCGCCCTCTTCCAGGACGAGCTGGCCGGCAAGGCCGCCGCCCGCACCCTGGACGCGCTCCTGCAGTCCGTCACCTGTCTGCGCATGGGCGGCCGTGACGTCCTCGACGGTGCCGACACCCCGCGGCCCGGTATCGAGTGGGCCGGCTACGACCGCGAGTTCGAGGAGGCCGACGTGGCCGAGCAGCGCGACGTCGAGCCGCGCGGCCGGATCTGGATCCTCCCCGCCACGGACGGCGCCTCCGTCGGCCTCAAGCTTCCCGGGCACCGCCGGTACGACGACGCCGTCGCCCAGTTCGCCGACGTCGACGCGGCGCGTGCCGCCGTCGCGGCGATCGACGAGCTCCTGGGCGTCGGCCCGCGCGGCTGAGCCGGCCGGCGTTCGTCGGCCCGGGGTCGTGACCGTTCGCCTCCCAGGGTTCACCTGCTGTTCACCCGGCTGCGCTGCCGGGCCCGGCTTCCTCGTCCGCCGCCCACCCATAATGGTGTGAAGAGCACAGGCCGCGGCCCGCCTCCGTCGTACCGAGGAGGGGACGGGCGGGCACGGTGACGCACCCAGTGAAGGAGACGGTCCATGGAGCTGCTGCAGCCCGACGCCCCCCGCGAGAACCTGCGCGAGTTCATCGACAAGCTGCGCGACGGCGGCTACACCGTCTCGGACGGCCACACCAACGATCCCGACCTGATCGATCCGCAGGGCCGTGCCGTAGAGACGTGGAAAGAGGACTACCCGTACGAGACGCGCATGACGCGCGAGGAGTACGAGCTGGAGAAGTACCGCCTGCAGATCGAACTGCTCAAGCTGCAGTACTGGGGCGAGGACACCGGCCAGCGCCACATCATCGTCTTCGAGGGCCGCGACGCCGCCGGCAAGGGCGGCACCATCAAGCGCTTCACCGAGCACATGAACCCCCGCACCGCCCGCGTCGTGGCCCTCAACAAGCCCTCGGACCGCGAGCTCGGCCAGTGGTACTTCCAGCGCTACATCCAGCACTTCCCCACGGCGGGCGAGATCGTGCTGTTCGACCGCTCGTGGTACAACCGCGCCGGCGTCGAGCGGGTCATGGGCTTCGCCACGGACGAGCAGTACCGCCGCTTCATGAACCAGGTGCCGCTGTTCGAGAAGATGCTCGTGGACGACGGCATCCACCTCACCAAGTTCTGGTTCTCCGTCACGCAGACCGAGCAGCGCACGCGCTTCGCGATCCGCCAGATCGACCCGGTCCGCCAGTGGAAGCTCTCGCCCATGGACCTCGAGTCCCTGGACCGCTGGGAGGCGTACACGGAGGCCAAGGAGGCCATGTTCCTCCACACGGACACGGACCACGCCCCGTGGATCTCCATCCGCTCCAACGACAAGAAGCGGGCCCGCCTCAACGCGATGCGCTACTTCCTGTCCCAGTTCGAGTACGAGGGCAAGGACCACGAGGTCGTCGGCACCCCGGACCCGCTGATCGTCCGCCGCGGCCGCGACGCCGTGGGGGACTGACCGCGGTCGACGTAGGCTGGGGGGCGGGTCCGTGTCCGGCACGGCCCGTCCCACCGTCCGAGCCACAGGAGGCCACCCGCGATGACCGAGCAGACCACCACCGTCCCCGTCGGCGCCGCCGACATCGGCGTCACGGGCCTGGCGGTGATGGGCGCGAACCTCGCCCGCAACTTCGCCCGCCACGGCTACACGGTGGCCCTGCACAACCGCAGCCGGGCCCGCACGGACCAGCTCGTGGCCGAGCACGGCGACGAGGGCGCGTTCGTCGCGACGGAGACGCTCGCCGAGCTCGTGCAGTCCCTCGCCGTGCCGCGCCGGGTGCTCATCATGGTCAAGGCGGGCGCCCCCGTGGACGCCGTCATCGACCAACTCGTCCCCCTGCTGGACGAGGGCGACATCGTCATCGACGCCGGCAACTCCCATTACGAGGACACCCGCCGCCGCGAGGCCGCCCTCGCCGAGAAGGGCCTGCACTTCGTGGGCGTCGGCGTCTCCGGCGGCGAGGAGGGCGCCCTGCACGGTCCGGCGATCATGCCCGGCGGTCCGGAGAAGTCCTACGAGGCCCTCGGCCCGATGCTCGAGAAGATCGCCGCGCAGTTCGAGGGGGAGCCGTGCTGCGCCTGGGTCGGCACGGACGGCGCCGGCCACTACGTGAAGATGGTCCACAACGGCATCGAGTACGCGGACATGCAGGTCATCGGCGAGGCCTACGACCTGCTGCGCCGCGTGGGCGGCCTCGAGCCCGCCGAGCAGGCCGAGGTGTTCACGGCGTGGAACCAGACCGACCTGGCCTCCTACCTCATCGAGATCACGGCCGAGGTGCTCGCCCAGGTGGACGCGGCCACGGGCCGCCCCCTCGTGGACGTGATCGTGGACGAGGCCGGGCAGAAGGGCACCGGCCGCTGGACCGCGATCTCGGGTCTCGACGTCGGCTCCCCGGTGGCCGCGATCGCCGAGTCCGTCTTCGCCCGCTCGCTGTCCTCCCAGCGCGCGGTGCGCGAGGCCGCCCGTGAGACCCTCGCGGCCGGCATCGACGAGGACGCGCAGCGCGCCCCGCAGGACACGGACGCGTTCGTGGAGGACGTGCGCCAGGCGCTGTTCGCCTCCAAGCTCGTGGCCTACGCGCAGGGCATGGACATGCTCGCCGCCGCCGCCGAGGAGTACGGCTGGTCGCTGGACCTGGGCACCATCGCCTCCCTGTGGCGGGACGGCTGCATCATCCGCGCCGACCTGCTCGACGTGATCATGCAGGCCTTCGGCGGCCGCGACACCTCCCGCCACCCGGCGCCGGGCACCCGCGCCCCCGGCCAGCCGCTCAACCTGCTCTTCGCTCCCGAGTTCGCCCAGGCGATCGCCGAGGCCCTGCCGGCCTGGCGCCGCGTGGTCGGCACCGCCGTCGCCGCGGGCGTGCCGGTCCCGGTGTTCTCCTCGGCCCTGGCGTACTACGACGGCCTGCGGGCCGACCGCCTCCCGGCCGCCCTCGTGCAGGGCCAGCGCGACTACTTCGGCGCCCACACCTACCTGCGCGTCGACCGCGAAGGCTCGTTCCACACGCTGTGGTCCGGCGACCGCACCGAGGTCGACGGCGAGGGCGTGCCCGTGGTCATGCCGCAGCCGACCGAGGGCGACCCCACGCAGGACTGACCCGGCGTGGACCCGGCCCTCAGATCCAGAGGGCCGGGTCCACGTACTCCGCGGGGTCCACGAGCGGCTTGCCCTCGGCCGGGCCCTTGCGCGGGCGGACGGTGGCCGGCACGCCGGTGGCGATCGCGTCGGCGGGGGTGTCCTTCACGACGACGGCGTTGGCGCCCACCGCCGTCCCCTCCCCGAGCTCGACGGGTCCGAGGATCTTGGCGCCGGCCCCCACCACGACGCCGTCGCGCAGCGTGGGGTGCCGCTTCACCTTGGCCAGGGAGCGGCCGCCGAGGGTGACCCCGTGGTACAGCATCACGTCGTCGCCGATCTCCGCGGTCTCGCCGATCACGACGCCCATGCCGTGGTCGATGAAGAACCGACGACCGATCGACGCGCCGGGGTGGATCTCGATGCCCGTGGCCGCGCGCGTGACCTGCGAGAGCACGCGGGCGGGCATCTTCAACCGGTCGTGCCGCCACATCCGGTGCGCGACGCGGTACGCCCACACGGCGTGCAGACCCGAGTAGACGAGGGCCACCTCGAGGTCACCGCGCGCCGCCGGGTCATGGCTGCGGACGGTCGCGATGTCTTCCTTGATGCGGGAGAACAGTCCCACGGGCGGCCCCTTCGGGTCGGTGCGGTCGGTGAGCGGGCGGCGGTCAGCCGCGGATGTCCTCGAAGAGGGCGGTGGAGATGTAGCGCTCGCCGAAGTCACACACGATGGCGACGATCAGCTTGCCCTCGGACTCGGGCTTGGCGGCCTCCTTGAGGGCGGCCGAGATGATCGCGCCGGTGGAGATGCCGCCGAGGATGCCCTCCTCGGTCCCGAGCCGACGGGCGGTCTCGATGGACTCCTCGAAGGTGGCCGGGTAGACCTCGTCGTAGAGGTCCGTGTCGAGGATCTCCGGCACGAAGTTCGCACCGATGCCCTGGATCTTGTGAGGGCCGGCCTGGCCGCCGGAGAGGATGGGGGAGTCGGCCGGCTCGGCGGCGATGAGCTTCACGTCCGGCTTCTGCTCGCGCAGGTACCGGCCCGCGCCCGTGATGGTGCCGCCGGTGCCGACGCCGGCGATGAACACATCCACGGCGCCCTCGGACGCGTCCCAGATCTCCGGGCCGGTGCCCCTGTAGTGGGCCTGGATGTTGGCCTGGTTCGCGAACTGCTGGGCCCAGATGGAGTTCGGGGTGCTGCGGACGATCTCCTGGGCGCGCTCGAGGGCGCCGCGCATGCCGTCTGCACCGGGGGTCAGCACGATCTCGGCGCCGAACGCCTTGAGCATCACGCGGCGCTCGGTGGACATGGTCTCAGGCATGGTCAGGATCACGCGGTAGCCGCGCGCCGCGCCGACCATGGCCAGGGCGATGCCGGTGTTGCCCGAGGTGCCCTCCACGATGGTGCCGCCGGGGGTCAGCTCGCCGGCCGCCTCCGCGGCGTCCACGATGGCGGTGCCGATGCGGTCCTTCACCGAGTTGGCCGGGTTGTAGAACTCGACCTTCACGGCGACGTCGCCGGGCAGGTCCTTCGCGAGGCGGTTCAGCCGGACCAGGGGCGTGCCGCCGACCGCCTGGGTGATGTCGTCAAGGATGCGGGCCATGGTGATACCTCCGGTGGTGGTGCGCCTCGGGGCGCGGGCGATCGAGTGGGTGTTCCTGCGTCAGGCTATCGAGCCGCGGCGCCGCTCAGGCGTCCACGAGCCACGCGGAGTAGTTCCGGCGCACCTTCGCGAGCTTCGGATCGATGACCACACGGCAGTATCCGTTGGAACGGCGCCGCGCATAGAAGTCCTGGTGAATGTCCTCGGCCGGGTGCCACGCGGACGCCGGCTCGACGCGTGTGACGATGGGGCTGTCATAGTTCGCCTGCGCCCGGGCGATCTCGTCCGCGAAGAACCGGGCCTCGGCCTCGTCGTGGGCGAAGACGGCCGAGCGGTACTGGGTGCCGACGTCGGCCCCCTGGCGGTTCAACGACGTGGGGTCGTGGCCGGTGAAGAACAGGTCCATGATCACCTCGGGCGGCACGACGGCGGCGTCGAAGCGCACACGGACCGCTTCGGCATGGCCGGTGGTCCCGGTGCACACGGACTCGTAGCTCGGGGCGGGGTCGTCGCCTCCGGTGTAGCCGGACTCGACGGCGAGCACGCCCCGCACGCGACGGTAGACGGCGTCGAGGCACCAGAAGCAGCCGCCGGCGAGCGTCAGCTCGCGGACGTCGGCGGGCGCGCCGGAGGCGCCGAGGGGCTCGGTACGGGGGAAGTCGGTCATGGCAGGCACAGCAACGCGGCCCGCGCTTTTCATTCCCGACGACGCCGCCCCGTGCCGTCACCCAGGGCCGCCGGGTCGTGCGTGCCCGGGCCGGGTGGGCCATCATGGCCGGTATGACCGTGTCCCGTCCCGCCGTCCCCACCTCGCCGGAGCATGCCCTGGCCCCGCCGACGCTCGGGCAGGTCCTCGAGGTCGTCCAGGGGCTGTGGCCGCGGGAGCTGGCGGAGCAGTGGGACGCCGTCGGGCCGGTGGCCGGGCGCCCGGAGGCGCCGGTGCGGACCGTCCTGTGGGCGCTGGA
This sequence comes from Micrococcus sp. PSi08, assembly GCF_054960655.1. Lineage (NCBI taxonomy): Bacteria > Bacillati > Actinomycetota > Actinomycetes > Micrococcales > Micrococcaceae > Micrococcus > Micrococcus sp. PSi08. Next base: position 5,873 of record NZ_JBHNYP010000025.1, read on the forward strand.
CCCCGTGCAGGCCGTGGCCGACGAGGCCGTCGCCCGTGGGGCCGACCTCGTGGTCACCCACCACCCGCTCCTGCTGCGCGGGACCTCGTCCGTCGCCGCCGTCGGGCATGCCGCCGCCAAGGGCCGCCTGCTGCACACCCTGATCGAGCACCGCGTCGCCCTGCTCGCCGCGCACACCAACGCCGACGCCGTCGTGGGCGGCGTCTCGGACGTGTTGGCCCGTGCCGTCGGCATCACCGGAGCGCTCTCACCCCTGACGACCTCCACCGTCGGCACCGGGGCCGAAGGCATCGGCCGGGTGGGCGACCTGCCCGAGGAGACCGACCTGGCCGCCTTCGCCCGCGCCGTGCACGCGGCGCTGCCCGCCACGGCCGGCGGCGTGCGCGTGGCGGGCGACCCCGCCCAGCGCATCCGCCGCGTCGCCGTGTGCGGCGGCGCCGGCGACAGCCTCTTCGACGCGGTCCGCGCGTCCGGCGCCGACGTCTACGTGACCGCCGATCTGCGCCACCACCCGGCCTCGGAGGCCCGGGAGACGGCGGCGTCGGGGGAGGGGCGTCCCGCGCTCGTGGACGTCTCGCACTGGGCGAGCGAGTCCCTGTGGCTCGCGCACGGCGCCCGCGCCCTGGAGGCCGCCCTGGGGGAGCGGGGACTGGGCGTCACCACCCTGTTCTCAGACCACCGCAGCGACCCCTGGGACTTCCTGGTCGGGGGAGAGCGGGCCGACGAGGGGAGTCACGCATGAGTGAGGTCACCGCACCGCCGGCCGTCCAGGCCCGGCTGCTGGAGCTCCAGGAGCTCGACACGGCCCTGGACCAGGCCCGCGCCGCCGTCCGTCGGCTCAAGGCGGACCCGGAGCACGCCCGGCTGCGCGCCCGTGCGCAGGAGTTCGAGGAGGCGCTGCCCGGTCTGCAGGACGCCGCCCGCACCGCCGACCGGGCGGGGGCCGAGGCCACCGAGAAGGCCGCCGCCACCCGCGCCCGTCGGGACCGGACCCGGGAGCGGCTCGAAACGGGCCAGGGCGGGTCCAAGGAGCTGCAGGCCATGCAGCACGAGGACGACACGCTCACCGCACTGCTCGACGACCACGAGGCCGCGGCCCTCGAGGCCATGGAGGCAGCCGACGCCGCCGAGTCCCGGCTCGCGCAGGGCCACGCCGCCCTGGAGCGGGCGCGGGCCGAGGTCGAGGCCCGCGCGGCGGAGGTGCGCCGCGAGGGGCAGGCCGTGACCCAGCGCGGCCGGGACCTCATCCAGCGCCGGGCGGCGTTGGCCGCGGAGTTCCCCGCGTCGTTGCTGGCCCTGTACGAGCAGGCGCGGGAGCGCAACGGCGGCATCGGCGCGGCCCGGCTCGTCGGGAACCGGTCCGCGGCCGCGGGCACGGAGCTGTCGCCCGCGGAGGTCGCGCGCATCCGGGCCCTCCCGCCGGCCGCCGTCGCCCGCTGCCCCGAGTCCGGCGCCATCCTCATCCGGGACTGACCCCGGGCCCCGCCCCCGGCGCGATCAGTAGAGTGGGGGGCCGCGTCGGACGGCGCGACCACGGACACGAGGAGGCGCACGGTGAGCGGACGAGTCCTGCAGGTGGAGGCCGACGGCGGGTCGCGGGGCAACCCCGGCGTCGCCGGCTATGGCGCCCTGGTGCGCGACCCGGCCACGGGCGAGATCCTCCGGACCGACGCCGCCCCGCTGGGGAAGGCGTCGAACAACGTGGCCGAGTACTCCGGGCTCGTGGCCGGGCTGCGGATGGCCCGAGACCTCGACCCCGAGGCGCGGGTGCACGTGCTGATGGACTCCAAGCTCGTGGTGGAGCAGATGTCCGGGCGGTGGAAGATCAAGCACGAGGACATGCGGCGCCTCGCGGCCGAGGCCCGGTCCGTGCTGCCCCCCGAGCGCGTCACCTACGAATGGATCCCGCGCAACCGGAACAAGGACGCCGACCGCCTCTCCAACGAGGCCATGGACGCCGGCGCGCGGGGCGGGCAGTGGGACGCCGGCGCCTCAGAGGTGCCCGTTGCGGCTCCCGCGAAGGCGTCCACGACCTCCGCGTCGGCGGTGGCCGAGTCCGGCCTCGAGGCCGACGCGGACGTCCGGGCCGTGGAGGCGGACGGGCCCGACGCCGTCGCCTCGCCGGAGGATGCGACCCCGGTGCCCGCGCCCACGGGACGGCTGCATCACGTGGAGATCTGGGTCGCCGACCTCGCGGCGGCCGAGGCGAGCCTCGGCTGGCTGTTCGGCGAGCTCGGCTACGTGCCCGGCGAGGGGTGGGCCGAGGGCCGGACGTACCAGGGGGCGGGGGAGTACCTCGTGCTCGAGGCCGGGCCCGACGTCGCCGCGGGCGCCCACGAGCGCACCCGCCCGGGCCTGAACCACCTGGCCTTCCGGGCCGGATCGCGCGCCCGCGTGGACGAGCTCACCGCCGCCGCGCGCGACCGGGGGTTCCGCCTGCTCTTCGAGGACCGCCACCCGCACGCCGGGGGAGCGGACCACTACGCCGCCTACCTCGAGACCGCGGACGGCTTCGAGGTGGAGCTGGTGGCCGTCGAGGACTGAGGCCGCGTCCGGGCAGACCGCGCCTCGCCCGGGATCATCCCTCGGGCAGGATCACCCGCAGCGCGCCGGGCTTGCCGCCGGACGGCCGGGCCAGCTCGACCTCCCAGCCGGGGCCGTCCCCGGCCCGCGCGACCACGTCCGCGACGCGGTCCAGCGTCGAGGTCTCCCGCGCCCCCGCCTCCAGGAGCGCGCGGGCCACGAGGCCGCGGGTGTGCTTGGCGAAGTGCGAGACGACGGTCCGCTCGCCGTCGCGCAGCTGGAACACGTCGACCGCGAGGGTCCGCTCCGCCGGTGCCCGCCACTGGGCCGCGTAGCCTCCGGAGCGGCAGTCGACGACGGGCCCGCCGTCCCGTGCGGCGAGCGCGTCGAGGGCGGGGGTCAGGACGGGGCGCCAGTGCGCGGCCAGCCCGGGCAGCCCGGGCAGCTTCGCGCTGACGGGCAGCCGGAAGGCGGGGATCCGGTCCGCCAGCGCGGTGGCGCCGAACAGCGCGGAGAAGACCAGCACGGACAAGCGGGCGCGGCGCTTCGCCGCCGCCGACAGCGAGGCGTGGTCGAGCGCGTCGAAGAGCACGCCCGTGAACACCCGGTGACCGGGCGCGGCGGGGGCGACGGCCAGGCGCGTGTTCGCCTCGACCTCGCCGGCGAGCGACGCTCCGACGCCGAGGGTCGTCAGGGCATCCGGGGCGGCCGAGACCGCGGCGAGCCGCGTGAGCAGGTCCGCGCGGGCGCCCGTCACCGCGGCGTCGTCGGCCAGGGCGAGGGAGTCGAGGTCGAGCGGGGCCCCGGAGCGGGGTGCGGTCTTGCCCTCGGAGGGCGGCAGCAGGATCAGCACCGGGCCAGCCTAGCCAGGCGCCCCCGGACCGACGCGCGGACGGGCCGGGCCGACGTCGTCGTCCGGACCTGGCACAGTGGTGGGGTCCGCACAGCCGCCCCGCATCCCAGGAGTCGCCCGATGACCGCCATGAACGTGTTCGGCGTGGTGTACCCGTTCGTCCTGCTCGTGATCGCGGCCGCCGTGTGGCTCGGGGTCCGCTCCAGCGGGCGGGAGCGCACGCACGCCTCCGCTCTGGAGCACCGCCTGCGGGAGCGCACCTTCACGGGGCAGGACCGCGTGACGCTCGAATGGCCCCGGGACCGGCGACACCCGAGCCTGGCGAAGGTCGTCTCGATCGGCGAGTCGTACGGGTACCGGCTGCTGGACAAGCGGGAGCGCGAGCACGTGGTGGAGCTCGAGTTCGAGCGGATCCTCGACGACGAGGGGTTCTGACCCCAGCCGGGGGCCGTGAGGCGGGACGGACCGGCTGTAAGCCGGGTTCTGTGCCTCGCGCGCGTTGCCCCGCGCGAGGTGACGGCCATCCATCTGGGCCCGCCATCGCTGACGGGCTCGAGCGGCCAACCCGGACGCTGGGGCGAGCAGCCCTCGTGACGCGTCCTGTTCGGCCTTGCACCGGATGGGGTTTACCGAGCCGGCCCCGTCACCGGGGCCGCTGGTGGTCTCTTACACCACCCTTTCACCCTTACCGCCGCGCACACGGCGCGGAGGCGGTCTTCTCTCTGTGGCACTGGCCCGCGGGTCGCCCCGGGTGGATGTTGTCCACCATCCTGCTCTGCGGTGCCCGGACTTTCCTCGCACCCCCGCAGGGGCACGCGGCCGTCCGCCGATCCGTCCCGACCGACCAGTCTACGCCCCGCCGAGGCCGCGGGGCCGCTGCGGACGCGTCCTCGCCTAGAATGGAGGCGCCCGCCGACAACGAGGTCGGGGGATGGGGCCTGCCCAGGACGGCCCCGCCAGGTTTCAAGGAAGGACTCCCGTGGCAGACACCGCCTCGACCCAGACCCCCGAGTGGAACACGCAGCAGAAGCTCGCGGAGAAGATGGTCCCCCTGCTGGGCACCCTGTACCGCGAGCACAACGTGGTCACCTCGATCTACGGGCGCTCCCTCGTGAACCGCGGCGTGATCGACATCATCAAGGCCCACCGCTACGCCCGCCGCGTGCAGCAGGCTCCGCTGAGCGTCGAGTCCACCTACCCGCTGGTCGAGGCCATGGCTGCGATGGACCTGGGCGCCGCCACCATCGACCTGGCCGAGCTGGCCGCCAAGCAGAAGGCCTCGGGCCAGGACGTCCAGGCCTTCCTGGACGCCGAGCTCGCCGAGGTCAAGGGCAAGGCCGGTGAGGGCCTGGGCGAGACCCAGGACGTCGTGCTCTACGGCTTCGGTCGCATCGGCCGCCTGCTGGCCCGCATCCTCCTCGACCACGCCGGCGGTGGCTCCAAGCTGCGCCTGCGTGCCGTCGTCGTGCGCAAGAACTCGGAGGACGACCTGATCAAGCGCGCCTCCCTGCTGCGCCGCGACTCGATCCACGGCCCGTTCGACGGGACGATCGTGGTGGACGAGGACCGCGGCGTGATCACCGCCAACGGCACCGAGATCCAGGTCATCTACTCGAACGACCCGACCACGGTGGACTACGCCTCCTACGGCATCAAGGACGCGCTGGTCATCGACAACACCGGACGCTGGCGCGACGACGAGGGCCTGTCCCAGCACCTGCAGGCCAAGGGCGCCGCGAAGGTCCTCCTGACCGCCCCGGGCAAGGGCGAGATGAAGAACATCGTGTTCGGCGTGAACTCGGACGACATCACGCCCGAGGACACGATCGTCTCGGCGGCCTCCTGCACCACCAACGGCATCACCCCGGTGCTCAAGGTCATCCAGGACGACTACGGCATCGACCACGGCCACGTGGAGACCGTACACGCCTACACCAACGACCAGAACCTCGTGGACAACTTCCACAAGGGCGCCCGTCGTGGCCGTGCCGCCGGCATGAACATGGTGCTCACCGAGACCGGCGCCGCCAAGGCCGTGGCCAAGGCCCTGCCCGAGCTCAAGGGCAAGCTCTCCGGCAACGCCATCCGCGTCCCCACCCCGGACGTGTCCATGGCCATCCTGAACCTGGAGCTGACCAAGCCCACCTCGGTGGAGGAGCTCAACGCCCGCCTGAAGCAGGAGTCCCTCACCGGCCCCCTGCGCGGCCAGGTCGGCTACGTGGACTCCCCGGAGGTCGTGTCCACCGACTTCGTCGGCTCGGACCGCGCCGGCGTCGTGGACGGCCTGGCGACCCTCGTGAACAACGACGGCAAGAACGCCATCCTCTACGTCTGGTACGACAACGAGTACGGCTACTCGCACCAGGTGATCCGCGTGGTGGAGAAGATGGCGGGCCAGCAGGTCCCCGCCTTCCCGCAGGCCTGACCCGCCGACGACGACGGCCCGTCCCCGCAGAGGGGACGGGCCGTCGTCGTGTGCCGACCGGGCCGGACGTCGGGCCGAGGCTCAGGCCTCGTCGTCCCCGTGCTCGCCGTCAGGGCCGTGCTCGTGGTCCGCGTGGTCGTCGGCGTCGTGGCCGAAGGGGTCCTCATCGGTACCGGGCAGCCACGTCACACCGGGCACGTTCAGACGCTCGGCCCGCTGCGCGCGCTTCCAGCGCCGCTGCCACTTGCCCTCGAGCCGGTTCACGTAGAGGGTGCCGTTGAGGTGGTCGTACTCGTGCTGCATGATGCGCGCGAACCAGCCCTCGGCCTCGAACTCGAACATCTCACCGTCCACGCGCTGGCCGGACAGGCGCACGCGGGTCGGGCGCTGCAGGGGGAAGCCGAGCCCGGGCACCGAGAGGCAGCCCTCGGTGTGCTCGTCCGGGTGCGGGTCCTCCCGCGGGGCCTTGTCCAGGTGGGTCAGCACGGGGTTGATCACGTGGCCCACGTTCGGCGCATCGCCGGAGTCCGGGAACGTCCACGTGAAGATCCGCAGCCCGACCCCGACCTGCGGGGCGGCCAGGCCCACGCCGTGCGCGGCGTCCTGCGTGACGTACATGTCCTCGATCAGCTCGCGGATCTCGTCGTCGATCACCTCCACCTCGGCCGCGCGCCGGTGCAGCACGGGCTCGCCGTAGACGGTGATGGGACGGATGGAGGCCATGGCACTGCGCTTCCCGGCCCGGGCTGCGGGCCTGCGTGGGTAGGGGGACGGGGGAGTCCCCAGCCTACCGCCGGCGACACCACGACGACGGCGGTCATTCCGCGGCAAGGGCCTCCAGCGCCTCCGGGTCCAGCAGCGTCACCCGCGGGCCCTCGATGGCGATCAGGCCGTCGTCGGCGAGGCGGCGCAGCCCGCGGCTGAACGCCTCGGGGGTGGTGCCCAGCAGCGAGGCGACGTCCTTCTTCGGCGCGGCCAGCACCACGACGAGGTCGGCCTCGTCCCGGAGGGCCGGCAGGCCGAGCAGATGTCCGGCGATCCGTGCGGTGACAGGCTGATGCTCCCGGGCCAGCCGTTGTTCAGCCTCGGCCAGGCGGACGGCCAGCGTCCGCATCACGCGTCCCCCGATGCCCGGATGCTCGGCCAGGAGTCGGGCGACCTCGGCGTGGGAGAAGGTGCACAGGCGGGTCGCGGCCACGGCGCGCGCCCCATGCCGGGCCGGCTCGCCCGTGAGGAACTCGTGCTCGCCCACGGAGTCCCCCGGCTCGACCATCCGCACCACACGTTCCCGGCCGGTCGCTGAGCCGAGCGTCAGCGCCAGGCGGCCGCTGTGCACGACGCACAGGCGGTCCGTGCGGTCACCGGCCAGGTGCAGGGCATCGCCGGCCTCGAGCACGAGCGGCCGCGCCAGGGCGGAGACCCGGCGCAGCTGCTCCAGATCCAGCCCGGTGAACAGCGGGACCCGGGCCGCGCACGGCTCTGGTTCATCCACGGGGATGAGGGGCAGGTCGATACGCACGCCATCAGCCTCCCACACGGCGGCTTGACCGCGGTCAAGGCGTACCCGCCGTCCCCTTCGTAGCGTCAGTGACATCCCCGGAGGACGGGGATCGGACCGGGCGCCCGCCCCGTCCGCTCAGCCTCACCGGCGGCCGCGCCGGTGACGACCGACTGGAGTGACCATGACCCCCACCACGCGCACCCTGCTCCGCGCCGAGGGCTTCAGCTGCCCCTCGTGCGTCCGGAAGATCGAGAAGGCCCTCGACGCCCTGCCCGGCGTGACCGGCGCGCAGGTCCACTTCGAGACCCAGCGCATCGAGGTCGACCACGACCCGCAGACCACCACTGCCCAGGACCTCGTCGAGGCCGTCGCCAAGGTCGGCTACACCGCCCGGCTGTCGGCCTTCTGACCCCGCCCGCCCCCGACGAACGGAGCCCGGCATGCCCACCCTCGCCGTCACACGTCCGGGCCGCACCCGTGCCCGGCTCACGTTGTCCCGCCGCTGGCGGCGTCCCGTGGCGGCCGGCCTGCTGATCGCCGTCTCACTCGTGCTGGCGCCCGAGCAGCTGGCCCACGGGACCGGACACCTCGTGGCGGCGGGCCTGATGCTCGCCGCCGCTGTCGTGGCCGGCCTGCCGATCGCGCGCGACGCGATCGCCGCCCTGCGGGTGAAGACCGTCGGCATCGACCTGCTCGTCGCCACCGCCGCGATCGGCGCGTCCCTGCTCGGCAATTTCTGGGAGGCCGCCGCCGTGACCTTCCTCTTCGCCCTCGGCCACGGCCTCGAGGACGCGACCCTGTCTCAGACTCGCTCGGCGCTCGCGGACCTCGTGTCCACGGCGCCCGAGACCGCCGTCGTCGTCGACGCAGACGGGACGCAGCGCACCGTGCCCGCCCACGAGGTGGCCCCCGGCGCGACCGTCCTCGTCAAGGCCGGCGCCCGGGTGCCGGTGGACGGCGTGGTGCTCACCGGGGTCGGCGCCGTGGACGAGGCATCCATCACGGGCGAGTCCATCCCGGCGGAGAAGACCGACGGCGACGCCGTGTACGCGGGCACCGTGGCCACGGCAGGCCTGCTGCAGGTGGAGGCGCGGGGCGTGGGCGCCGACACCACGCTGGCGCGCATCATCCACCGCGTCGAGGCGGCGCAGGAGGCCCGCGCTCGGACCCAGCGGTTCATGGACCGCTTCTCCCGCTGGTACACCCCGGCGATCATGGTGCTGGCCTTCGCGACCGGTCTGATCACGCGGGACGTCCCCCTGGCCCTGACCCTGCTGGTCATCGGCTGCCCGGGCGCCCTCGTGATCTCCATCCCGGTCGCGATCGTGGCGGGGATCGGCCGCGGCGCCAAGGACGGCGTGCTCATCAAGGGAGGGGAGTTCCTCGAGCGCTCCGCGAAGGTCGACGCCGTCGCCGTCGACAAGACCGGCACACTCACCTCGGGCACCCCCGAGCTGACAGACGTCGTCGCGTTCGAGCCCGGGGCCGAGGACGAGGTGCTGCGCTGGGCCGCACGGCTCGAGGCGGCCTCGGACCACCCGTTGGCCGCGCCGGTCGTCGCGGCGGGCCGGGACCGCGGCCTGCTGGACGGCCCGCTGGCCACCGATGTGGACGTCGTCCTCGGCCGCGGGCTCACCGGAGAGGTGGACGGCCGTGTCGTCGCCGTGGGCAACGTGGCGCTGCTGCGCGAGCGCGGCGTGGATCCGGCCGCGACCGACCGGGTCGAGACCGTCGCGGCCGAGCTCGCGGAGGCGGGCCGGACCCCGGTGGCGGTCGTCGTCGACGGCATCCCGCTCGGCGTCCTCGCCATCGCAGACACCCTCCGGTCCGAGGCCGCGGGCATGATCCGGGCGCTGCACGGGATCGGCGTCCGCGAGGTCGTGATGCTGACCGGCGACCAGCCCGGCGTCGCGCAGGCCGTGGCCCGGCAGGTGGGCGTCGACGACGTACGGGCGGGCCTGCTGCCTCAGGACAAGCTCGAGGCGATCGAGGCCCTGCAGGCCGAGGGCCGCGTCGTCGCGATGGTCGGTGACGGCGTCAACGACGCCCCGGCCCTGGCGACGGCGGACATCGGCGTGGCCATGGGCGCGGCCGGCTCCGGTGTGGCCATCGAGACCGCGGACATCGCCCTGATGGGCGACCGGCTCGAGCGGCTGCCGCAGGCGCTCGATCTGGCCCGGCGCACGGTGCGGGTGATGCGGCAGAACATCGCGATCTCCCTCGTGACCGTCGTGGCCCTGCTGGCCGGCGTCTTCGCCGGCGGCGTCACGATGGCCGTCGGCATGCTCGTGCACGAGGCGTCCGTGCTGCTGGTCATCGTGAACGCGATGCGCCTGCTGCGGCGCCCGGGTCAGCCCAGGTCCACGACCTCGAACTCGAGCAGGTCGGCGCCCGTGGCGACCGGCGCCGGGCGGCCGCCCTGCTCGGCGGCGTGAGCGGCGGGCATGCGCCCGTCCCGCCAGCGCTGGAAGTCCTCCTCCGACGCCCACGTCGTGACCACGAAGTAGCGGTCCTCGCCCGCGGTGGGCCGGAGCAGCTGGAAGCCCTCGAAGCCCGGCTCCTGGTCCACCGCGTGCTTGCGGGCGGCGAACCGCTTCTCGAGTTCCGGGCCGGCGCCCTCGGGGACGCTGATGGCGTTGATCTTCACGACGGACATGGGCTGGCCTCCTCGTCGGCGGGGGTGCGGCGTCGGGTCGACGCCCTCACCGGCCGACTCTACGCCCGGCAGCGGACCGGGGATCCGTCGAGCGGTTGATGCCCGGCGGCGTCGTCCCCGTCGCGCTCGCGGTCGCGGCGCTCGCCCTCGCGCTGTTCGAAGGGTTGGAGCGACACCGCGAGAAGGTGCGCCGCTCGGCCTGGACGTGATGGGGGCGGGCCTGGTCCTGGCCGCGATGGCCGCAGGCGCGTTCCTCTCGGACGCCGCGGCCCGTCACCTGGCGGCCCGGTTCGGCGCCCCGGGCACCGTGCTGATCGGGCTGGGCCTGGAGGTGGCCGGGGTCGTGGCGCTCGCCCTGCTCCTGGGCCCGGACACCTCGGGTTGGCTCGTCGCCGTGCCCCTCGTCGTGTACGGCCTCGGGCTCGGCCTGGCCTCGGCGCAGCTGACGGACATGGTGCTCCAGGACATCCCCGTGCAGATCTCGGGTCAGGGCGCCGCGACGCAGAGCACGGTCCGGCAGATCGGCTCAGCGCTGGGCACCGCGTTCGCCGGGGCCACCCTGTCCATCGCCCTCGCCGCCACGCTGCCCGCGGCCCTGGACGACGCCGGCCTCACCGGTCCGGCGGCCGACTCGCTCGCCGCGGCCACGCGGGACTCGGCTGGCACCACGATCCCGCAGCTGCGGGCGCAGGGGGAGCGCGGCCCGCTCGGGGAGCACACGAAGAAGCCCCCGGAACCAGTAAGGATTCCGGGGGCTTCGAGTGGGGTGAGCGACGGGGATTGAACCCGCGACCTTCTGGACCACAACCAGACGCTCTGCCGACTGAGCTACGCCCACCATGTCTGCTTCACACGGACGGATCCGCGCGGCGCAGCGGGGTCCACAGTACACGAGATCCCGCGCAGCGCCGAATCGGGGCAGTGGGGCCGGGAGTGCCTGCTCAGGCCTGCGCCCCGGACACCACCTCCGCGATGGCGCGGGCCTCCTCCGTGGTGGGGCCGGGGGCGGGGGCCATGACGGCGGCCCGGTAGTAGCGCAGCTCGGTGATGGAGTCCTTGATGTCCCCGAGGGCGCGGTGGCCGCCGGTCTTGGCGGGGGCCTGGTAGTAGGCGCGCGGGTACCAGCGCCGGGCCAGCTCCTTCACGGTGGACACGTCCACGATCCGGTAGTGCAGGTGGTCGACGACGGCGGGCATGTAGCGGGCGAGGAACAGCTTGTCCTGGCCCACCGTGTTGCCGGCCAGCAGGCCCTTGCCGGCGGGCACGCGGGCGGCGATGTACTCGAGGACGCGCGCGGCGGCGTCGTCGAGCTCGAGGCCCTCCGCGAGCTCCGGCAGGAGGCCCGAGGTGGTGTGCATGTCCCGGACGAACGGGTCCATCTGCTCGAGGGCGGCCGCGGAGGGACGGATCACCAGGTCGATGCCCTCGTCCAGGATGTTCAGCTCGGCGTCCGTGATGAGCACCGCCACCTCGACGAGCTCGTCGACCTGGGGGTGCAGGCCGGTCATCTCGCAGTCGATCCAGACCAGGGGGGCGCTCTCCGGCGCGGGGGTGCTCGTCTCGCTCATGCCCCCAGGCTACTCGCGTGTCACGATGGTAGATTCGAGCGAGCCGCGCCCTCGCGCGCCCACGCAGGACCGCACGGAAGGACCCGTCGCATGAGCGTGTCGACCCCGCGTCCGTCCGGGTCCACGGCCCACCGGCCGGAGTACGTCGGCGTCGGCGGCCTCCGCGCGGACCCCCAGGTCGCCGGCGCGGACTGGTGGCCCATCCTGGTGGGGACCCTCGGCTCCCTCCTCCTGGTGGTGGGCTCGTACTCCGTCGGCTGGCTGGCCTCGGCCTCCCCGATCAACCGCTGGCAGTGGCTGATCCCGTGGCGCACCCAGGAGACCGGCGTGCTGGCCGGCACGGTGCTCCTCACCCTCGGCTGCTGGGTGATGTTCTGGGCCTGGCTGCGGCTGGGCCAGACGATCCGCCCCTTCGGCCGCGGCGCTTTGCGCACGGTCAACCTCGCCACCGTCCTGTGGTGCCTGCCCCAGGTCGTGGCACTGCCGATCTTCAGCCGGGACATCTTCGCCTACGTGGGGCAGGGCCGTCTCATGGTGGCGGGGCAGGACCCCTACGTGGACACGATCTCCTCGCTGTCCAACTGGTTCCAGCTCGGAGCGGACGCGACCTGGGCGGACTCCGAGACCCCGTACGGTCCGATCTTCCTGTGGATCGAGCAGGCCGTCGTCGCGATCTCGGGGGACATGAACCCGGACCTGGCGATCTTCCTGTTCCGCCTGGTGGCGGTGGCCGGCGTCGCGCTGATCATGGTCTTCGTGCCGCTGCTCGCCCGCCGGCTGGGCGTCAACGATGCGTGGGCGCAGTGGATCAGCGCCGCCAACCCGCTCTTCACCATCAGCTTCGTCGCGTCCGGGCACAACGACGCCCTCATGGTCGGCCTCGCCCTGGCCGGCACGTGGTGCGCGCTGCGCGCCGGACATCCGCTCCGCCCCCAGCGACCCGGGCAGTCCGTCGCGTGGGGGGTGGCCGGCGTCGTGCTGGTCACCCTGTCCCTGGGCATCAAGCCCATCACCCTCGTGCTGCTCCCGTTCATCGGCCTGCTGTGGGCCGGCCCGACGGCCCGATGGCCGCGCCGGTTCGCCTTCTGGGCCCTCACCGCCGGGATCTCCTTCGGCCTCATGGCCCTGGTGGGCGTGCTCAACGGCTTCGGCTTCGGCTGGGTGGCCGTGATGGTCGGCACGGGCACGGGCACCGTGCCGTGGGGGCCGATCGGCATGCTGTCCCTCATCACGGTGGGGGCGAGCGAGCTCCTCGGGCAGGGGGCGGACGTGCAGGCCGTCGAGGGGGTGTACAAGACCGCCGGACGCGTGCTCTCGGTGCTCATCGTGCTGGCCCTGATGTTCCTCGGCCGCCAGGACCGCGTGATGACGCGCATGACCTGGGCGTTCACCGCGCTGGTGATCCTCTCGCCCATCATCCAGCCCTGGTACCTGTTGTGGCTGCTCCCGTTCTTCGCCGTGATCGGCATCCGGGACAACTGGCAGATCAAGTGGGTCGTGTTCACGGTCGGCTACTTCCTGGCGTTCGGCGCGTCGGACCAGCTCTTCACCTGGCAGTTCCTGGACATCGCGGACCAGGTCAAGGCCGTGTCCCTGATCGTCTCCGCCGTGTGTCTGCTGTGGATCCTCGTCGTGGACCGCCGCACCAGCCGGTTCGTGAAGGACCACTGGCACGTGCGCCCCGCCGTGCGCGCCGGCCTGGCCCGGCTTCGTGGCGCCCCTCGACCCGTGGAGCCGGGGGAGTGAGGCCCGCCGCCCCCGCGACGACCGGCGCCCGAGGGCCCCGTCCGAGCCGCGTGGCGGCGCAGCCCGAGCCGGAGGCGGCCGTCCGCCGGGGCACGTGGGCGTCCGTGCTCATCACGGTGGGCTCCTGGGGCGTGGGGTGGCTGCCGATGACGCCCGACTCGGTGTTCTCCGGCACCACCCTGCTCAACCCGCTGCGGGTCTACCTTCCCGGCGTGCTGCTCAGCACCGTGCTGCTGGCCGCCGGCTCGCTGCTCCTCGTCCGATCCTGGCTCGAGCTGGGGCGCGCGCTGCGGGGCCGCTGGGAGGAGCACGGCCGCCTGGTGGCCCGGGCCGCCTGGTGGTGGTCCGCCCCGCTGATGCTCGCGCTGCCGATCTTCTCCCGCGATGTGTTCTCCTACCTCCAGCAGGGCCGGCTCCTCGCGTCGGGTCTCGACCCGTATTCCCAGGGCGTGTCCGCCCTGCCCGGCTGGTTCATGCAGGGAGCGGACTCCATCTGGGCCGAGTCCCCGTCCCCCTACGGGCCGCTGTTCCTGCTGTTCGCCGAGACGACGTGGCGGGCCACGGGCGGCAACATCGAGCTCTCCGTCACGGCGTTCCGGCTCCTGGCGCTCGCGGGCCTGGCGCTGTGCCTGTGGGCGGTGCCGCGGCTGGCCGCCGTCGCGGGCCGATGCGGGGTGTGGGCCACGTGGGTGGCCGTGGCGAACCCACTGTTCCTGCTCTACATGATCGCCGGCGCCCACAACGACGCGCTGATGTCGGGGCTGATGCTCGCGGGCATCCTGCTCATGGTCCGCCCGCCCCGCCGCCGCGTGCATGCGCTGTGGGGGATCGTGCTGATCGCCCTGTCCGTTGCGATCAAGCCCCTGACAGCTTTGGTGCTGCCCTTCGTGGCCCTGCTCCTGCCCACCGGCTGGGCCCGGTTCCGCGCGGCCGATCCGCGCCTGCGCCGGCGGGACCGGCTCGGCCCGTGGTTCACGACGGCGGTGATCTCCCTGGCCGTCCTCACGATCCTCGGCGCCGGCTCCGGCCTCTGGTTCGGCTGGGTCCCGGCCATGCTCACGAGCGGGGACGCGGCGTTCCCGTATGCCCCCGTGGGCCTGCTCGGCCTGCTGCTCGGCGCGGTCGTCGAAGCCGTGACGCCCCTGGGGGCGCGCGACGTGGCCGCGGCCTTCTACACCGCGATGACGGTGTCGGCCCTCGGCTTCACGGCCTGGCTGGCCCTGCGCCGCCGGCCCCTGGACCCGGTGTTCAGCGCGGCGGCCGTGCTCGTGGTGGCCGTCGCCACCGCCCCGATCGTCCAGCCGTGGTACCTGCTCTGGGTCCTGCCGCTGCTGGCGTGCGCCCTCCGCCCGCTGCCGTGGGGCGCCGACCATCCCCGCTGGCTCGGGTGGGTCACCGCGCTCGCGGTCCTGTTGCTCACCGGCGTCGGCGTGGTGGACCAGCTCTCCGTGGCGCAGTGGCTGCCGGTCCTGGCCGTCCGCGTGTTCACCCTGGTCCTGATGCTCGCGGGGATCGGATGGATCATCCACCGCGATCCCGTCACCGCGCCCCTGTTCCCCGGGCGGCGGCGTCCTCCCCTGGAGGTGGTCGAGCCGCGGGCCGCGGCGGCGTCGCCGACGCCTCCGGAGGCGGGCGTGCCGCCGGACGCGCCGCCCGACGGGCCGCCGTCGACCGCCGCGCACCCCGCCTCCTCGTCCACCCGCATCCCCCAGGAGAGACCGTGACCTCCCACCCCCGCAGTCCCGCCCCGTCCCGTCCGAGCGGCCGCTGGGTCGGCCTGCTCGTCGGCCTGACCGTGGTGGCCGCCGCCGTCGGCGTGCTGACCAAGCAGTGGTGCCGCGTGAACGGCTGGGCGGCCCCCGGCGTGCACGCGCACATGTGCTATTCGGACTTCGCCCAGCTGTTCCCCACGCGTGGCCTCTCCGACGGCCACTTCCCCTTCTCCACGCCGCTGCCACCCGAGCAGTGGATGGAGTACCCGGCGTTGCTGGCCGTGGTCGCGGGTGTGACCATGTGGCTCGTGCCCGCCTCCGGCGACCTGCACGAGCGCACCGTGACCTACTTCGACGTGAACGCGATCGGCGTGGTGCTGTGCTGGATCGTGCTGGTCGTCGCGACCGCGTACACCGCGCGCGGTCGCTCCCGGGACGCCCTGCTCGTGGCCCTGGCCCCGGGGATCATCCTGACCTCGATGCTCAACTGGGACCTGTGGGCCGTGATGCTGGCCGCCCTGGCCCTGTGGGCGTGGACGGCGGGCCGTCCGACCCTCGCCGGCCTGCTCATCGGGCTCGGCACCGCCACGAAGCTCTACCCGCTGTTCTTCTTCGGCGCGATCTTCGTGCTGGCGCTGCGCACGGGCCGCTGGGCCGGGTTCGTGAAGGCGGCCCTGGCCGGGGCCGCGGCCTGGCTCGCGGTGAACCTCCCGTTCATGCTGACGGCGTTCGACCAGTGGTCGCGCTTCTACACGTTCTCGGGGGACCGCGCGGTCTCCTTCTCCTCGACCTGGCTGGCGCTGGCCTGGACAGGATGGTCCGGGGAGACGTTCACGACGCTTCAGAACGGCCTGTTCCTGGTGTGCTGCGTGGGGATCGCCTACCTCGCCCTCGCGGCGCGGCACCGTCCGCGCATGGCCCAGCTGTGCTTCCTGATCGTGGCGTCCTTCATCCTGTGGGGGAAGGTGTACTCGCCGCAGTTCGTGATGTGGCTGATCCCGCTCGTGGTCCTCGCGACGCCGCGGTGGCGCGCGTTCTGGATCTGGCAGGCCGTGGAGGTCTACCACTGGGGCGGGGTGTGGATGGAGTCGGCGCGCATCACCTCCGACGGGGCGTTCGCCGGCGGCGCCTGGTGGATCACCGCCTGGTATGCCTCGGGGATCGTGGCGCACATCGTCGCCCTCGTGTGGCTCATGACCACGGTGGTCAAGGACATCCTGGACCCCGTCCGCGACCCGGTGCGCCGCACCGCACTCGACCAGGGGGCCCCCGAGATCGCCCCGGGGGTGGCCGAGGACCCGCACGCCGGCGTCTTCACCGGTGCCCGTGACCGACTGCTCCTGCCCCCGGCCGGACTCGGCCTGCAGCCACTCGGCGAGTCCGCGGGCCGCTGACGGCGGAGCGGGTCCGCCGGCGCCGTGGGGTTCCGCTCAGCGGTGCTCGAGGTACGTCGTGCAGGTGGGCGAGACCGCGCGGTCCGGGTGGTGCAGGACGACGACGTCGCCCGCGGACCAGACCCGCTCGAAGCCGAGCCGCTCGGCGCGGGCCAGCGCCTGCTCCGGGGTGAGGGGGTCCCAGCCGCCGAGCTCGGGCACCGAGGTGTCCACGATCATCCACGTGGCCAGCTCGTCGCCGATGTCCCCGTGCAGCCCGACGTGGGTGCGGGCCGTCAGGTGCGGCACGGCGTTGTCGGCGGCCTCGACGCACACCCCGTCCGGGATCAGCCCGACCGCGTGGTCGAGGTCGCGGGCGTGCTGCGTCATCGTCATGTCGCCGGCGATCGTGCGGTGCAGCGGGTACACCTGCGGGAAGAACGCGGTGCCGATCAGACCGGCGGCCAGTGCCGCGGAGACGAGGACGGCGGGCAGCCGGCGCAGCGTGTCCCGGCGTCCGGCCAGCCGGTGGGCCGCCTCGAGCGCGGCCATGAGCAGCAGCGGGGCGAGGATCGCGTCGTACTGGTACACGGGGGCCCACACGTTGAGGCGGTCGTTGAACAGCCGCGAGAGCAGGATCGGCAGGGCCATCAGCGTGAGCGGGCTCAGGACCGGCAGGAACAGCAGCGGGACGAAGTGCAGGAGCCAGAGGGCCACCTTCAGCGGGTGGTCGAACAGCACCGCGACGGCGTTCCACGGCTGGGTCAGCAGGAACAGGACCGAACTGCGCATGTCCGGGCCCAGGGCGGTGAACTGCCAGTAGCCGAACGCGCCGGTGGGGGAGTAGTGGGGGATCACCACGGACGTGGCGAACCAGTAGCCGAGCACGCCCAGCACGGCGGTGACCGCGGCCTGCGGCCAGAAGCGACGGATCGCCATCACCAGGGCCACGGCCAGCAGGGTCACGCCCATGTCCTCTCGGACCGTGAGCAGCAGCGCCGCCAGGCCGGTGGCGAGCCACGCCCGCTGCCCGTCCAGGGCCCACACGAGCCAGGCGAGGATCGGCACGCCGAGGGTGACCTCGTGGAAGTCCCAGTTCACCATCGCCTGGAAGGGCCAGGAGAGCAGCAGGGCGGCGACGGCGGCCAGGGCCACCCCGTGTCCCGCGCGACGACGGGCGAACAGGTACACCGGCACGGCGGACGCGGCGAGGGCCAGCGCCATGACCACGCC
Organism: Micrococcus sp. PSi08; assembly: GCF_054960655.1. Lineage (NCBI taxonomy): Bacteria > Bacillati > Actinomycetota > Actinomycetes > Micrococcales > Micrococcaceae > Micrococcus > Micrococcus sp. PSi08. The sequence goes on from NZ_JBHNYP010000025.1 coordinate 23,463, forward strand.
GAGCATGCGGGGGTCCGGCCATACCCAGTAGAAGGGCGCCAGCAGCGCGAGGATCGGGTGGAAGTGGTCGCCGAGGATGTGGAAGTCCACGCCCTTGACGGAGCTGAGGGGGGCGTTGAACAGCGCGTACTGCCGCACCACCTGGTCGAAGATGCCCAGGTCGTAGCCCTTGGCCTCGTAGGTGGCGTACCGGAGGAAGGAGTGCGTCACGTACAGGGCCGCGGCCGCGACGAGCAGGGCGGCCAGCTGGACGCCCTCGCGACGGGTCACACGGACCTCGGGGACGGCGGGTCGCGGGGCGCGGAGCCAGGAGCGCAGACGGTCCAGGACGGTCTCCTTCGGGCGGTCGTCGGGCGTGCTCGGACGGCTCCGCCCCTGGTCTGGGTGCCCCAGGAGGGATTCGAACCCCCGACCGGCGGATTAGAAGGCCGCTGCTCTGTCCAGCTGAGCTACTGGGGCTGGGCCGTGTCAGTCTAACGGCCGCCGGCCGCGGCGCCGTCGGCTCCTGCACAGTCGCCCGGGGACCTCCGCGCGTCCCCAGACCGGCCCCGATCCTGCCGGGGTGCCCCGCGGTGGGGTTGTCTGGCCATGGCGGATCAGCCGATGCGCCGACGACTCGCCCCGGCGCCCACCGGGGCCCAGCCCAGGAGGCACACCATGCAGGACCTCATCACCGTGCGCGGCTTCGTGGCCACGGACCCCGCCACCCGCCACACCGCATCGGGGGCCGCCGTGACCGGCTTCCGCCTGGCCACCACCGAGCGGCGCTTCGACCGCGAGACCGCCGAGTGGGTGGACGCCCACACCAACTGGTACAGCATCTCGGCGTTCGGCCAGCTCGGCTCGAACACCGCCCAGTCCGTGAAGAAGGGCAACCCCGTGATCGTCACCGGTCGACTCCGGGTCCGCGACTGGTCCTCGGGCGAGCGCTCCGGCACGTCCGTGGACGTGGTGGCGGACGCCGTCGGGCTGGACCTGGGCTTCGGCTCGGCGGCGTTCCAGCGCAGCCAGCGCGCGGCCGTGCCGCGCCCCGAGTCGGCCCCGCGCGACGACGACGCGTCGGGCGGGCGGGCCGGCGCGGTCGGCGACGGGTTCAGCGCGGGCCTGCCGGACGGGTTCCAGGGTGGCGACGCCCCGGCCTCGCCCGGCCCGGACGAGTCGGACGCGGGCGCCCCCGGGCGCGAGCCGGCGGCGGCCGGCGTCGCCTGACCACGGGGCGGCACGGAGCACGGAGGGGGAGCGGGCTCGGTGGTCGCGGGATCGGCACGATGAGTGGAATCCCGCGGCCACCGACTAGCCTGGGCCGCATGGCGGAATTCATCTACACGATGGTCAAGGCCCGCAAGAAGGTGGGCGACAAACTGATCCTGGACGACGTCACCATGTCGTTCTACCCCGGGGCGAAGATCGGCATGGTCGGCCCCAACGGCGCCGGCAAGTCGACGATCCTGAAGATCATGGCCGGGCTGGACGAGCCCTCGAACGGCGAGGCGCGGCTCTCTCCCGGCTACTCGGTGGGCATCCTGATGCAGGAGCCCAAGCTGGACGAGTCCAAGACGGTGCTCGAGAACGTCCAGGAGGGCGTCGGCGAGATCTACGGCAAGATCCAGCGCTACAACCAGATCTCCGAGGAGATGGCGAACCCGGACGCGGACTTCGACGCCCTCATGGAGGAGATGGGCGAGCTGCAGTCCGCCATCGACGCCGCGGACGCGTGGGACATCGACTCCCAGCTCGAGCAGGCGATGGACGCCCTGCGCACGCCCCCGGGGGACGAGCCGGTCACGAACCTCTCCGGCGGCGAGAAGCGGCGCGTCGCACTGTGCAAGCTGCTGCTGGAGAAGCCCGACCTGCTCCTGCTCGACGAGCCCACCAACCACCTGGACGCCGAGTCCGTGCTGTGGCTCGAGCAGCACCTGGCCTCCTACCCGGGCGCCGTCATCGCCGTCACCCACGACCGGTACTTCCTCGACCACGTCGCGGAGTGGATCGCGGAGGTCGACCGCGGCCGCCTCTACCCGTACGAGGGCAACTACTCCACCTACCTGGAGACCAAGCGTGCCCGCCTCGAGGTGCAGGGCAAGAAGGACGCCAAGCTCGCCAAGCGCCTGGCCGAGGAGCTCGACTGGGTCCGCTCCAACACGAAGGGCCGTCAGGCGAAGTCCAAGGCCCGCCTGGCCCGCTACGAGGAGATGGCGGCCGAGGCCGAGAAAACCCGCAAGCTGGACTTCGAGGAGATCCAGATCCCGCCGGGCCCGCGCCTGGGCACCGTCGTGATCGAGGCCAAGGATCTGAAGAAGGGCTTCGGGGACCGCGTCCTCATCGACGGCCTGTCCTTCTCCCTGCCCCGCAACGGCATCGTCGGCGTGATCGGCCCGAACGGCGTCGGCAAGACCACCCTGTTCAAGACCATCGTCGGCCTCGAGCCCCTGGACGGCGGCGAGCTGAAGATCGGCGAGACCGTGAAGATCTCGTACGTGGATCAGTCCCGCTCCAACATCGACCCCGAGAAGTCGCTGTGGGAGGTCGTCTCGGACGGCCTGGACTACATCAAGGTCGGCAACGTCGAGATGCCCTCGCGCGCCTACGTGTCCGCGTTCGGATTCAAGGGCCCGGACCAGCAGAAGAAGGCCGGCGTGCTCTCCGGCGGTGAGCGCAACCGCCTGAACCTGGCCCTGACCCTCAAGGAGGGCGGCAACCTGCTGCTCCTCGACGAGCCCACCAACGACCTCGACGTGGAGACCCTGACCTCCCTCGAGAACGCGCTGCTCGAGTTCCCGGGCTGCGCGGTGGTCGTCTCCCACGACCGCTGGTTCCTGGACCGCGTGGCCACCCACATGCTGGCCTACGAGGGCACCGCGGAGGACCCGGCCAACTGGTACTGGTACGAGGGCAACTTCGAGTCCTACGAGGCCAACAAGGTCGATCGGCTCGGCCCCGAGGCCGCCCGCCCGCACCGCGTGACGCATCGCAAGCTCACGCGCGACTGAACCGACGCGCCCCCGGGCGCCGCGCCGACGACGGCCCGCCGCGATCACGCGATCGCGACGGGCCGTCGTCGTGCCGGGGCGGGGTCAGCGCCGCCAGCTGCGGCGCAGCACCGTCCGCAGGGCCATGCGCTGGGCCGCGCCCCGGGCCCGCGCCCGCCGGGCGGCGGCCCCCTCGGGCAGGCGGATCATGCCCTCCTGGGCGACCGTGGCCACGAGCGTCCCGTCCTCGGTGAACACGGCGCCCGTGCCGAGGCCGCGCGCGCCCTGGGCGCTGGGGGAGTCTTGGACGTAGAGCAGCCACTGGTCGACGCGGGCGGGCCGGTGGAACCACATCGCGTGGTCGAGGGAGGCCGCGGACATGCCGGGCTGGATCCAGGCCACGCCGTGCTGCCGCAGGATCGGCTCGAGGAGCGTGTAGTCCGAGGCGTAGGTGAGCGCCGCCAGGTGCAGCGCGGGGTCGTCCGCCAGGGGCGTGAAGGTCTTCATCCACACCATGTTGCGGTTCTCGGTCTCCGCGGCCGGGTCCACATAGATGGCCGGGGTGACGTGGCGGATGTCGAACGGTCGGGACCAGGCCCACTCCTGGGCCACGGGGTGGTTGATGCCGCCCAGCACGTCCGCCGTCGTGGGCAGGTCCTCGGGCCGGGGCACTCCCTCCGGCATGGCCACCTGGTGGTCCAGCGCGCTGCCGGCGGGCTCCTGGAAGGAGCAGGTCAGGGCGAGGATGGCCTTCTCGTTCTGGGAGGCCAGCACCCGGCGGACGGAGAAGGAGCGGCCGTCCCGCAGCGTCTCGACGGTGAACGTGATGGGCTGCAGCGCGTCCCCGGGGCGGATGAAGTAGCCGTGGAGCGAGTGGGCGGGGCGGGCGGCCGGCACCGTGCGGGAGGCGGCCGCCAGAGCCTGGGCGAGCACCTGGCCGCCGAACACCCGGCCGTGCGTCTGGCGGGGGGTCGTGCCCGTGAAGCGGACCTGACCCGTCACCGGGTCCGGCGCGGCCGGCGTCAGCTCCAGGATCCCGCGCAGCACGTCGGTGGGGTCCTTCGGGGCCGAGGCCGGGCGGGCCGGTGCGCGACCGGGGCGGGGACGGGGATGGCGCTGCGGCACGAACGGCTCCTTCGACGTGGATGGACCCCGCGACGGCGGGGCGGCCCGGGACGCGACGGACCTGGGACAATGCTTGCATGACCGAGCACTCCGCCGCCGCACCAGTCCTCCGCTTCGTCGACGACCGCGCTGTGCGGGACCTCGAGCAGCTGGCCACCCGCGCCCGTCGCGTCGCCGACACGGGGATGCGCCTGCACGTCGTGCCTGAGGCAGGGCGCTCCCGCACCCCGATGCTCGCCCAGTGGGTCTCCGTGCTGCAGCCGGCCGGGCTCGGAGACGGGGTGCCCGTCGTCCTGGGGCTGCGCACCGTGCCCCTGGCGACCGCCGACGGCGTGGCGGACCTGGACGCCGTCGTCGCCCTGGGCTCCGTCACCGAGCGCACCGCCCGGATGCGCGGCCAGGACCCCGTCGACCTGGCGTTCGCCGTGCCGCCGGGCCGCGAGCACGTCACCTGGACCGCGCTGACCCCGCCCCGCGGCGGCTGGACGCCCGTGGCCGAGGTCGCCGACGAGGAGCTGGCCGAAGTGGCCACGCGCGGCGCCGACGCCGTGCGGGACGCCCTGCCCGAGAACCCGGGGGAGGCGCTGGTCCGCAAGATCCGGGCGCAGATGTGGGGACCCCTGCTCGGGGGCGACGCTCTGCAGTTCCCGGCCGGCATGGCCTTCGGCGCGCACGCGCTGGGCTTCCTGCGGCCCGGCGGCCGCGCCCGGCTCAGCACGGCGGGGCCGTGGACGCGCCTGGACACCCCCGGCGGCTTCGTACTGGGCCGCCCCGCCATGGCGGTGTGAGCCCGCGCCCCATGTCGGGGCGCGGACCGCGGGCCGGTCAGGCCGAGTTCTGCAGGGAGTGGGCGGCCCGCTCCAGGTAGTCCCAGAGTTCGGCCTCGTGCAGCGGTGACAGCTCCAGCGTGTCCACGGCGGCGCGCATGTGGCGCAGCCACGCGTCGCGCGCGGCCGGGTCGATCCGATACGAGGCGTGGCGCATGCGCAGGCGGGGGTGGCCGCGCTCCTCGGAGTACGTCCGCGGTCCGCCCCAGTACTGCTCCAGGAACATCAGCAGCCGGCGCTGGGCGCCCTCGAAGTCGTCCTGCGGATACATCGGGGCGAGGATCTCGTCTTCGCGCACGCGGGCGTAGAACTCGGCGGTCAGCCGGTCGAAGGTCGGGCGGCCGCCGACGGCGTCGTAGAAGCTGGTGGCCTGACCGGGCGCGGCCGGGGTCCCCGGGGTCGCACCGGCGGGGCCCGCCGCGGCGTCGCGGGCGCGCACCTGCTCCACCGGGGCGGGCGTGCCCTCCTGCATCACCGGCTCGACCTCGGTGGGCCGCTCCGCCAGGCCCGTCACACGGGACGGGCCCTTGGCGACGCGCGGCCGCAGCACCGCCAGGGGGGCGCCCAGGCGCGCGGAGTGGTCCGGCAGCGTCGGCGTGCCGGTGGGCAGGGCCTCGGGGCGGACCGGCTCGACGGTGACCGGGGCCGAGAGCGAGTTCGCGATGAAGCACAGCCGGTGCGCCTCGGCGTGGAGGGCCTCGGCCCGCTCCCGGTCGGCCTCGTCCTGCAGCGTGACCTCGGGCCGCAGCGTGATCGCGATGAACCGTCCGGCGCCGTCGCCGTCCACCTCGAGCTCGCCCTCGACCCCGCACGTCATCCCCGTGACCACGACCCCGGAGGTCGCCGCGACATGGAGGTACGAGAGCACGTGGCACTCGGCGAGCGCGCCGAGCAGGAGGGTCTCCGGGTTCCACTTCGAGTCGTCGCCGCGGAAGGGGCGGGCGGCCGAGGCCTGGATCTCGCCGACGGCGGCGTCCTGGATCACCACGGAGCGGTCGTAGTCGCGGACGCCGGAGGTGCCCGAGCCGCGGTCGCCCGTCCACTCGGTGCGCAGGGAGAAGGTGTGCTTCATGGGTTCCAGCCTAGCCAGCCCGCGCCTCGACGGCGGCGGGGGCGGTGCTGGAGGGCATCTTCCGTGGAATGCCCACCAGCCCCCGCCCGGTTCAGGCCCCGGCGTGGACCTGATGCACGTGCGCCGTCGCGTGCTCGCGCGCGGCCAGGGCGCGGATCGTCTCGTCCCGGCCCTCGGCGAGGACGCGGGACAGCCCCGCGCGGGTGTCGGCCAGCCGCTCGGACAGGGCGGTGGCGCGGTCGGCGATCTCCGGGGTGACCTGGGCGGTCGGGTAGCCCAGCGTCGCGGCGGTCTCGGCCATCTCGTGAGAACGGGAGTCCCACATCGCCTCGACGCCCTCGAAGTAGGCGTCCGCGAAGGGCGCGATCAGCGCGGCGTCATGGACCCGGGCGAACCCGATCAGGGCCTGGCGCTGCTCCGTGTTGGACAGTTCGCCGGCCATCACCCGGTCCCAGACCGCGCGCTTCGCCTCGGCCGTCGGCACGGCGGCCCGGGCCTGGATCGCGGCGAGCGCGCCCGTGGCGGTCGCGTCGGCGCGCTCGGCCTCGGCGATCTCGGCCTCCCCGGCGCGGCCGGCCGCCACCAGCGCGGTGAGCAGCTCCCAGCGCAGGTCCGTGGTGAGGTCCAGCCCGGGCACGGTGCGGGTGCCGTCGACGAGGGCGGACAGGCGGTCCAGCTGCGCCGTGGTGCGCGCGTGCAGGGCGAACGCCTTGACGAACTGCAGCTGGTTGTCCGAGCCGTCCTCGGCCTCCGCGACGAGGCCCCACAGACGGTCGGCCGCCGCGACCCGCACGGCCTCGGCCTGGTCCTCGGGCAGGTACAGGCCGATCGCCGTCGCGAGCTGGCGCAGCAGCGTCTGCACCACGGAGGAGTCCCGCTCGTGGCCGACGTTGGCGAGGACGAGGTCGACGAACCAGGCGGCGGAGGCCTCGCCGTCGCGCACGGTGTCCCAGGCCGCCCCCCACAGCAGCGTGCGCGCCAGGGAGCCGTCCACATCCTTCAGACGGGTGGACGCGGCCTCCCACGAGGCGTCGTCGAGGCGCAGCTTGGCGTAGGCCAGGTCGTCGTCGTTGGGCAGGATCACGGCGGGACGACGGCGGGCGGCGGCCTCGACGACCTCGGTCACCTCCCCGGCCACGTCGAGCTCGAAGCGCTCGGTGCGGATCAGGCGGCCGGTGGCCTCGTCCACGTCGTAGAAGCCCACGGCCAGACGGTGGGGGCGGAGCACGTCGTCGCCGGGCGCCGACGGTGAGCCGTCCGGGGCGCTCTGGCGCAGACGCAGCGCGGTGATGGTGCCGGCCTCATCCGTCTCCACCTCGGTGCGCAGCGTGTTCACGCCCGAGGTCTCGAGCCACACGCGGGTCCATTCGGACAGGTCGCGGCCGGACGCGGCCTCGAGCTCGGTCATGAGGTCCGGCAGCTCCGTGTTCTGCCACGCGTGCTTGGCGATGTACGCGCGGACGCCGACCATGAAGTTCTCCTGGCCCACCCAGGCCACGAGCTGGCGGAGCACCGAGGCGCCCTTGGCGTAGGTGATGCCGTCGAAGTTGACGAGCACGTCGTCGAGGTCGCGGATCCGGGCCTTGATGGGGTGCGTGGAGGAGAGCTGGTCCTGGCGGTAGGCCCAGTTCTTCTCCATGGAGGAGAAGGTGGTCCAGGCGCCGGTGTACTGCGTGTTCTCAGCGGCGGCGAGCGTGGACATGAACTCGGCGAACGACTCGTTGAGCCACAGGTCGTTCCACCAGCGCATGGTGACCAGGTCGCCGAACCACATGTGGGCGAGCTCGTGGAGGATCGTGATGGCGCGGCGCTCGATCAGCGCCTCCGGCACGGTCCCGCGGAAGACGTACGACTCGAGGAAGGTCACACAACCGGCGTTCTCCATCGCGCCGGCGTTGAACTCGGGCACGAACAGCTGGTCGTACTTCTCGAACGGGTAGGCGTGGCCGTACTGGGCCTCGAAGAACTCGAATCCCTGGCGGGTGAGCTCGAAGACGTTCTCCGCATCCAGGTGCTCCACCAGCGACGCGCGGCAGTAGACGCCGAGGGGGATCGTGCGGCCGTCGGCGCTGGTCAGCTCCGAGTGCACGGAGGCGTACGGGCCGGCGACGAGCGCGGTGATGTAGGAGGGGATGCGCGGGGTGGGCTTGAACTCCCAGACCGCGGCGTCCACCCCCTGCGGGTTCTCCTCGTTCGCCACGACGCCGAGGGTGCGGCGGGAGGCCTCCGGCTGGTTGGACACCACGGCCCAGTGCGCCGGCGCGGTCACCGTGAAGCGGAACGCGGCCTTGAGGTCGGGCTGCTCGAACACCGCGAACATGCGGCGGGAGTCCGGCACCTCGAACTGGGTGTAGAGGTAGACCTCCTGGTCCACGGGGTCCACGAACCGGTGCAGGCCCTCGCCGGTGTTGCTGTAGTCCCCGAGCCCGTCGACCACGAGGGTGTTCTGCGCCGCCAGCGGGCCGATCCGCAGTCGGGCGCCGTCGAAGTCCGCCACGTCCAGGGCCTCGCCGTTGAGGGTCACCGTGGGAGCCTGCTCCGCCACGAAGTCGATCCACGTGTGGGTGCCCACCGCGTCCTGCGTGGCCGCGAACGTCACGGTGGTGGCCGTGTGGAAGTGCTCCGCTCCGCGGGTGAGGTCCAGGCTCACCTCGTACGCGTCCACGGTGAGGGCGGCCGCGCGCGCGGCGGCCTCTTCGCGGGTGATGTTCATGGCGGCGGCGGTGGTCACGGTCGGACTCCTCCTGGGGTCGGGTGGATGCGGCACGGCCGGGCGCCTGTGATGGGGGCCATGGCACGGTGCTCCCCAGTGTGCCACCTGGCCCGGGCGTCGTGGACGGCCGCGGAAGGGCGGGCCGGCCGGCGTGCTCAGCCCCCGATCTCGGCCAGTCGGGTCGCCGCCGCACGCAGCACCTCAGCCACCTCGGGCACGCGTGCCGGTGGCATCCGCTGCTCGGCCGCCGAGGCGGTGAGGGACACCTGGGGGATGCCTCCCGTCCGCGCCGGGACGCCACAGGCGACTCCGGCCACCCCGGGCACGACCGGCACACCGCCGCACCACCCCTGCTCGTCCATCTGACGCAGCAGGGTGTCCAGCAGGTCGTGCAGGGCCCCGTCATCCGTCAGGTTCCAGCGGCGGGGAGGCCGGGCGACGACCGCGTCCACCTCCGCTCGCCGGCGCTCGGGCGGCAGGGCGGCCAGGAGCGCGATGCCGGCGTACCCGGCGGCAAGCCGCTTGACCTCGCCGACCTCCACGGTGAAGACGCGCACGGGGGAGTCGCCGTCGCATCGCAGGAGGTAGGCCACTCCGCCCGCAGCCCGTGCCGCCAGGTAGACCGTGTCCCCCAGCTCGTCCGCGGCGGCCTGGACCACGGCCCGGCTGGCCTCGCGTTCGATCAGGCACCGCGGCGTCACCGGTTCGAACCCGACCGGGCCCCACCGATCACCGAGCGCATAGGCGGCCCCGCGCCGGGTCACGGCACCCTCCTCCGCCAGGTCGGCCAGCAGTCGATGGGCGGTGGGCTGGGGCAGGCCCGTCCGCTGGACGAGCTGGCTCAGCCGCAGGCCGGCGGGTCCGGCCTCGTGCAGCAGGCGCATCACGAGGGCGGCGCGGGGCAGGACGCCGGTGGGTGGGGTCAGAGGGGTCACCGGTCCATCGTGCCGCAGCTCCGGCGTCGGAGCCAGTTCCATCTGATGGACTCAATGATTGCCGCCCCTGCTTGCATTATGAGAAATGAACACGCCATGCTGGGACATGTAGGGTGCGTCGCATCGCGGGTGTCGGGTCCAATAGTCCACATATTGGTATCCAGGAGGAGCCCCATGCCACTGACCGCATCGACCGTCACGCGCACCGTCAGCGTGGACGGTGCTTCCGTCACCTGCCACGACTCGGTGACGCCCGGGGAGCTCGACCGGCCTCTCGTGCTGGTCCACGGCACGGGCGGGACGACCGCCTCGCACTTCGGCCACCTGTTCCCGATGATGGCCACGCGGACGCGCGTCATCGCCGTCGACTGGGCGCCGACGGCCGACCCCGCCGCAGACCTGACCGTCGACCTGCTGGTCGGCCAGGTGCGGGCTGTCGTCGACGAGCTCCTCGGCCCCGACGCCGCGTTCGACCTGCTGGGCTACTCACTCGGCGCCGTCGTGGCCGGGCAGCTGGCCGCCGACCTCGGTCGCCGTGTGGAGAACCTCGTGCTCGTGGCCGGCTGGGCGACGACGGATGTCCACCAGCGCCTGCGCAACGAGGTCTGGCGGCACCTGTACGCCACGAGCCCTGATGCCCTGGCCCGTTACACGGCCTTCTGCGGCCTGTCCCCGCTGGCCCTGCGCTCCCTGACCCCGGCCATGCTCGACGGGGCGCTCGCCTCCCTGACCGCGGACGAGTTCACCGCCCGGCAGATGGACCTGAACGCCCGCGTGGACGTCGCCGACCGTCTCTCCGCCGTCACCGCGCGGACACTGATCGTCTCCTGTGCCGAGGACATCATGGTCCCGCCCCATCACCAGTACGAGCTGCTCGGCATCATCGACGACGCGCGGCTGACGACCATGACGAGCGGCCACGCCTTCTTCCTCGAGCGCCCGGCCGAACTCATGCAGATCGTCGACCTGTACCTGCGCGAGCCCGACCGCCACCCGGCCGGCGCGATCATCCCCGAGACCCACGCCTGAGAGAGGGGCCAGCCATGACCACCGCCATGACCACCACCACCGACGTGCGCCCCGCACCGCGCGACGAGTCCGCCGAGATCCTCATCATCGGCTCCGGATTCGCCGGCCTCGGCATGGGCGCCCAGCTGCGGCGTCACGGCCGCGAGGACTTCCTCATCCTGGACCGCGCCCAGCAGGTCGGCGGGACCTGGAGGGACAACACCTACCCGGGTGCCGCGTGCGACGTCCCGAGCCACCTCTACAGCTTCTCCTTCGCGCCGAACCCGCAGTGGTCGGGCTTCTACACACCGGGTCCGGAGATCCAGGACTACCTCGTGCGCTTCTCCGAGGACGAGGGCCTCACCCCGCACCTGCGTCTCGGGGCGGACATGCTCGAAGCGCACTGGGACCCCGAGACGGAGCGGTGGACGGTGCGGACGCCGCGCGGGACCTACACGGGACGCTGGCTCATCATGGGCACCGGGCACCTCGCCGACCCCCGCCTGCCGGACGTCCCGGGTCTCGACGCCTTCGAGGGCGAGGTCATCCATTCCGCCCGCTGGGACCACACGGTGGACCTGAAGGGCAAGCGTGTCGCCGTCGTCGGCACCGGCGCCTCCGCGATCCAGGTCATCCCCGAGCTGGCGGCGACGGCGGCCGAGCTCGTCGTCTTCCAGCGCACCCCCGCGTGGGTCACCCCGCGCGTGGTCAAGCCGTACTCCGCGGCCGTGCGCCGCATGTTCGAGCGCGCCCCGCACACCATGCAGCGCGAGCGCGACGACATCTTCTGGTTCGCCGAGTCGAACTATGCCCAGCGCCGCGGTGTGCCGGCCGCACTGGACCAGGTCCGGGCCCAGGCCCTCGGGCACCTGGCCGCCGCGGTCTCTGACCCCGAGCTCCGCGAGCGCCTCACGCCGCGGTACCTGCCGGGCTGCAAGCGTGTGCTCGTCTCCAACGACTACTACCCGGCCATGGCCCGGGACAACGTCACCCTGGAGGACAGCGCGCTGGACCGCGTCGAGGGGAGCCGGCTGTTCGGCGTGAGCGGTCACGGGTACGAGGTCGACGTCGTCGTCCTCTGCACCGGCTTCGAGGCGGCCCAGCCGCCGTTCGCCGAGCGCGTCCACGACGGTGAGGGCCGTTCCCTGGCCGATCACTGGAGCAGCGGCATGGCGGCGTTCGACTCCACGGCCGTGGCGGGATTTCCGAATCTGTTCGCCATCAACGGGCCGAACACCTCGCTGGGGCACAACTCGATCGTCTACATCATCGAGTCGCAGATCGCGTACATCGTGGAGGCCCTGGACCGGGTGGAGCACGAGGGAATTAGGACGATGGTCCCCGAGACACTCGCCCAGGAGGAGTACGTGGACCGTCTCCAGGAGCGGGCCGCCACCTCGGTGTGGCTCGTGGACGGCGGCTGCCACTCCTGGTACGTCGACCCCCGCTCGGGCAAGTTGACGCTGATCTGGCCCGACTACGCCTACGACTTCCGCGCCCGCAACGGCCACTTCACCGGGGAGGGCTTCCTCTCCTCGGCGAGTGGGGAGCCCGAGCCCATGCCGGTGCGCGAGCCCGAGCGATCGGTCGCGCTGATCTGAGCCGGCCCGCCCCGGGGCAGGGGGTCGGGTGGGGCCGTCAGTAGACTGACCCCACCCGACCGTCGTCCTTCTGGAGGAGTCTGCGCATGCGCGTCCACATCGCCACCGACCACGCCGGCATGGAGCTGTCCGCCCACCTGGTGGAGCACCTCACCGCCGCTGGCTACGAGATGGTGGACCACGGACCCACCGAGTACGACGCGCAGGACGACTACCCGGGCTTCTGCATCAACGCCGCCCGCGCCGTCGTCGCCGACCGCGAGCAGGGACTGGACTCGCTCGGCATCGTGCTGGGCGGCTCCGGCAACGGCGAGCAGATCGCCGCCAACAAGGTGGCCGGCGTCCGAGCCGCCCTGGCCTGGAACCTGGACACGGCGCGGCTGGCCCGCGCGCACAACGACGCGAACGTCGTGGCCGTCGGCGGTCGACAGCACTCGCTCGAGGAGGCCACCGAGCTCATCGAGGCGTTCCTGGCCGAACCGTTCTCCCAGGACGAGCGCCACGTGCGCCGCATCGGGAAGATCGCGCACTACGAGACCACCGGAGAGGTGCTGATGTGAGTGCCTGAGGGCCACTCCGTCCACCGTCTCGCGCGCCAGTTCACCGACGTCTTCGGCGGCCGCCGGATCCGCGCCACGAGTCCGCAGGGCCGCTTCGCCGAGGGGGCCGCCCTGCTCGACGGCCAGGTCCTGAAGCGCGCCCGGGCCCACGGCAAGCACTTCTTCGCCGACGTCTCCGGCGGCCACGTGCTCCACGTCCACCTGGGCATGTACGGGGCGTGGACCTTCGGCGGGGATCAGGACTTCGCGGCCGCGTCCTCGATCGGCGCACCCCGCCGGATCGGCGAGCGGGAGGTCCACGACGACGGCGCCCCGGCCGCCGAGCCCGCTCGCGACGCCGACGGCTGGGTCCAGCCCCCGCCGCCGGCCGCCACGGTCCGGCTGCGACTGCGCGCCGAGCACGGCTGGGCCGACCTGATCGGCGCGAGCCGGTGCCGCGCGCTCACTCCGGCCGAGGCTGCCGACGTCGTCGCCGGCCTGGGCCCGGATCCGCTGAGCGACGACGATCCCGCGCCGTTCTACGACCTCGCCCGGCGGACACGGCGGCCGATCGGCGTCGTGCTGATGGACCAGGCGGCCGTCAGCGGGATCGGCAACATCTTCCGGGCCGAGGCGCTGTTCCGCGCCGGCATCGACCCGTGGCGGCCGGCCCGGGAGGTCTCCGCGTCGGACCTGGCATTCCTCTGGGCGGACAACGCCGCGCTCATGCGGGAGGGCGTGCGGCTCGGGCGGATCGTCACCACGCGGCCCGAGCACCGGCCGGGGATCCCTGCCGAATCGGCCTGGCCCGAGCACGCGAACTACGTGTACCAGCGGCAGGGCCTGGCCTGCCTCGTGTGCGGGCGCGAGACGATCGTGGTGGAGGAGATGGCGGCCCGGAAGCTCTACCGGTGCCTCACCTGTCAGAGCTGAGGGGCCTGTAGCAGGCCCGACCGGGCACAGCGGTCAAGGCACCGGCGCGGACGACGACGCACCCGAGAAAGCCATGAGCCGGGCCATCGTGTGCACACGATGACCCGGCTCATGAGGTCCGGAGGGGATGACGGGAATCGAACCCGCGTAGCCAGTTTGGAAGACTGGGGCTCTACCATTGAGCTACATCCCCGCGGGGCCGCGCTCGGCGCGGACCAGCGGCTGACACCGTATCACGGCGGGCCCGCGTCGGCCGTGGGGGAAGAGGCATGATGCACGGCTCCCGTCCCGCCCTCCGCAGGGCCGCGTCCGCCCTCGCCGGCCGTCGTCCCCTGTCCCTGCGCGGCGCCACCGTCCTCGTGACGGGCGGCGCGTCCGGCATCGGTCGACTGATCGCCCTGGGGGCCGCCCGCCGCGGCGCGGGCCGCGTCGTCGTCTGGGACCTCGACCTGCAGGGGGCTGAGGCCGTCGCCGCCGAGATCCGGTCTCAGGGCGCGGACGCCCAGGCCGAGCGCGTGGACGTGACGGACGCGGCCGCCGTCGAGGCCGCCGCCGCCCGCGCCGGAGAGGTGGACGTCGCCGTGAACAACGCGGGCGTCGTGACGGGCGTGCGCCTCGAGGACGCCACGGAGGAGGGCATCCGCCGCACCTTCGAGGTGAACGCACTCGCGCCGTACTGGCTGACCCGGGCGGTCCTGCCCGGAATGCGGGCCCGGGACCGCGGGGCCGTGGTCACGGTGGCCTCGGCCGCGGGGTTGGTCGGCGTCGCGCGCCAGACGGACTATTCCGCCACCAAGCACGCCGCGGTCGGCTTCGCCGAGTCCCTCGCCGCGGAGCTGCGCAAGGACGGCAGCCGCGTCACCTCCCTCGCCGTCTGCCCCTTCTACATCGACACCGGGATGTTCGCGGGCGTGCGCAGCCGGGTGCCCTGGCTGCTGCCCGTGCTGGATCCGCGCCACGTGGCGCAGGAGGTGCTGGACGCCGTCGAGGCCGGCCGCACCCGCCTGCTGCTGCCGCGCGCCGTCGGTCTGATCGCGCCCCTGCGCGCCCTGCCGGCGCCCGTCTTCGACCGCGCGATGGACGTCCTCGGGGTCAACGCCACGATGGACGGCTTCACGGGCCGGCGGTCGCGGCTTTTCGCGGGGCGCGAGACGGCGCGCTAGGATTCCACAGTCTGCCCTCGGGCAGTCCCTCGGGTGTCCGGCGAGCCTCCACCGCGTGAGCCCGCCGGCGTCGGGGACGACGGCGGGGTGTAGCTCAGCTTGGTAGAGCGCGCGCTTTGGGAGCGTGAGGCCGCAGGTTCAAATCCTGTCACCCCGACTCGACGTCAAGACCATCCACCACCACCAACAGGAGTCATCCGTGGTCAAGTCCACCGCAGAGAACCTCAGCCCGACCCGCGTCAAGCTGACCGTCGAGGTGCCGTTCGAGGAGGTGAAGCCCGCCCTGGACAAGGCGTTCAAGGACATCGCCAACCAGGTCCAGATCCCGGGCTTCCGCAAGGGCAAGATCCCGGCGCGCCTGATCGAGCAGCGCTTCGGCCGCGAGATCGTCGTGGACCAGGCCGTCAACGAGGGCCTGAACACCTGGTTCTCCGCCGCCATCGCCGAGGCCGAGGTCACGCCGATCTCCCGCCCCGAGGTCGACGTGACCGCCACCCCGGACGCGGAGAACGCCGAGGGCCCGGTGGCCTTCACCGCCGAGTTCGACGTGCGCCCGACCATCGAGCTGCCCGACTACAAGGGCCTCAAGGTGACGGTGGAGCCCGCCCAGGCCACCGAGGAGGACGAGCAGAAGGCCCTCGACGCCCTGCGCTCGCGCTTCGGCTCCCTCAAGGATGTGGACCGCCCGGCCGCCCAGGACGACTTCGTCACGATGAACCTGACCGCCACGGTCGACGGCGAGCAGGTCGACCAGGCCGAGGGCCTGTCCTACCAGGTGGGCGCCGGCACCATGCTCGAGGGCATCGACGAGGCCCTCGACGGCCTGTCCGCCGGCGAGGACGCCACCTTCGAGACCACGCTCAACGGCGGCGAGCACGACGGCGAGACCGCCGTGGTCAAGCTGGAGCTGACGGCCGTCAAGGAGCGCGAGCTGCCCGAGGCCGACGACGAGTTCGCCCAGCTGGCCTCCGAGTTCGACACCATCGCCGAGCTCAAGGAGGACCTGAAGAAGCAGGCCGCCGAGGAGGCCGTGAACCGCCAGGGCGTCGAGGCCCGCGACAAGGTCCTCGAGGAGCTGGCCAAGCTCGTCGAGGTCCCGGTGCCGGACGGCGTCATCGCCGAGCAGGTCGAGCAGCACTTCTCCGCCGGCGGCCACACCGCGGGCGACGACCACGACACCGCCGAGCACCGTGCCGAGCTCGAGCAGAACACCCGCGAGGCGTTCGCCAACGAGGTCATCCTGGACGAGGTCGCCGAGGCCGAGGAGGTCACGGTCGACCAGGGTGAGCTGATCGAGTACATCATCGCCACCTCCTCCGAGTACGGCATGGACCCGAACCAGTTCGCCATGATGCTCGACCAGGGCGGGCAGATCCCGATGATCATGGGCGAGGTCCGCCGCCGCAAGGCCCTGGCCAAGGTCCTCGAGTACGCCGAGGTCACCGACACCGACGGCAAGGCCGTGGACCTGACGGCGTTCGTGACCCCGGGCGGCCAGGAGGCCCTCGACGCTGAGGCCGAGGGCGCCGAGGCCGAGGGCGCCGACGAGGCGGAGGAGAAGCCCGCCGAGAAGGCCCCGGCCAAGAAGAAGTCGACGGCCAAGAAGGCCCCGGCCGAGCAGGCCGACGACGCCGAGGCGGCCGAGCAGGCCTGATCCCGGCCGGTGGGGACGCACCCCCGCCGAGCCACGACGACGGCGCCCCCGCCCACGCCGGTGGGGGCGCCGTCGTCGTCCCGGGGCCCCGGTGGGCGGCCCCGGGCGGGGTCCGCGACAACCTGCGCCAACAGCGAAACGCCGACGGCGTCCCGCGCGCTGGCCCGGACGCCCGGCTAGTGTCGGACTCGATCAGGGACCCGTCCGTCCGCGCGAGCGGCCGCCGTTCGGGGGGCCCGTGGACATCTCGACAGGAAGGCGGAAGTGATGACCGACATCACCCCCAGCATGCGTTCGGTGGACCCGGCGCAGCGCGAGGATTTCCTCTACACCCAGCTGCTGAAGTCGCGCATCGTCTGGCTGGGCGAGGACGTCCGTGACGACAACGCCAACGCGATCTGCTCCCAGCTGCTCCTGCTCTCGGCCGAGGACACGGAGAAGGACATCTACCTGTACATCAACTCCCCGGGCGGCTCCGTCACCGCGGGCATGGCGATCTACGACACGATGCAGTACATCCCCAACGACGTCGTGACGGTGGCCACCGGCCTCGCCGCGTCCATGGGCCAGTTCCTGCTCGCCTCGGGCACCAAGGGCAAGCGCTACGCCACCCCCCACGCCCGCGTGCTGATGCACCAGCCCTCCGGCGGCATCGGCGGCACCGAGTCGGACATCCGCATCCAGGCCCAGCTGATCCTGCACATGAAGCAGGTGATGGCGGAGCTGACCGCCGAGCAGACCGGCCAGTCCGTGGAGACCATCCTCGAGGACAACGCGCGTGACAAGTGGTTCACCGCGCAGGAGGCCCTCGAGTACGGCTTCATCGACCACATCGCCGACCGTGCCGCGTCCGTGACCGGCGGCGGCGGCGTCCGGGGCTGAGCCCGGCCCGGACCGTCCCGACCCTCTCCAGGAGACCAAGAATGACCCAGTTCCCCGCCGGGCTCCCCACCGGGATGCCCTCCCTGCCCACGCCGGACGCGCGCTACATCCTCCCGCAGTTCGAGGAGCGCACCCCCTACGGCTTCAAGCGCCAGGACCCCTACGCCAAGCTCTTCGAGGACCGCATCGTCTTCCTCGGCGCGCAGGTGGACGACGCGTCGGCCGACGACGTGATGGCCCAGCTGCTCGTGCTCGAGGCGATGGACTCCGAGCGTGACATCACCCTGTACATCAACTCGCCGGGCGGCTCGTTCACGGCCATGACGGCGATCTACGACACCATGCAGTTCATCCGCCCCGAGGTGCAGACCGTGTGCCTGGGCCAGGCCGCCTCCGCCGCGGCCGTGCTGCTGGCCGCGGGCGCCCCCGGCAAGCGTCTGGCGCTGCCCAACGCGCGCGTGCTGATCCACCAGCCGGCGATGCAGGGCGACCGCGGCACCGCCACGGACCTGGAGATCCACGCCCAGGAGATCAACCGGATGCGCGTGTGGATGGAGGAGACGCTGGCCTCCCTCACCAACCGCACGCCCGAGGAGGTCTCGCAGGACATCGACCGGGACAAGTTCCTCTCGGCCGAGCAGGCCCTCGAGTACGGCCTTGTGGACGAGGTCCT
>NZ_JBHNYP010000026.1:0-38365 GCF_054960655.1 Micrococcus sp. PSi08
CTGCGGGGCGGGGCCCACTCGTCTCATCTCAGCCCGGTACGGATGTCAAGAACCTCATGACCCACAACACCTAGGGCGTGTTGCTAAAGGATTCGGGGACGTGGATGCGCGAGTCTGGGGTCATGTCGCGTGATGTCATCTCGGACGAGGTCTGGGCCGTGATCGGCCCGCTGTTCCCTGCCCCGAAGTCCACCGGTCGGCCCCCGGTGGATCGGCGCGCGGTGGTCGAGGCCACCGCGTGGCGCTTCCGCACGGGGGCGCCGTGGCGGGATCTGCCCGAGCGGTTCGGGAACTGGAACACGATCTACAAGAACTTCAACCGGTGGGCCGCCCAAGGCGTGTGGGAGCAGGTGCTCGAGCGTACTCAGTCGATGGCACAGCAGGCTGGCGAGCTGGATTGGGTGGCTTCGATCGATTCCACGATCGTGCGCGTCCACCAGCACGGGGCGACCCTGCCCCGCCCCACAGGGGGCCTGGATGAACTACAAGAAATCCGGGGACGAGCCGGCTGACCATGCCATCGGACGCTCCCGTGGCGGTCTGACGACGAAGAATCATCTGGTCTGTGATGGCAAGGGCAGGGTGCTGGCGTTCGTGGTGACCGGCGGGCAGGTGGCGGACACCTCGATGCTGGCCACCACGCTGGAGCAGATCAGCGTTGCCGGGGCCCGTGGGCGGCCCCGGATACGGCCTGACCGCCTGATTGCAGACAAGGGCTACCCCTCGAAGGCGAACCGGGCCTGGCTGCGCCGGCATGGCATCGCGGCCACGATCCCCGAGCGGGCCGATCAGATCACGCACCGGCGCCGCCGCCCAGGAAGACCGATCGACTTCGGTGAAGACCAGCGCCAGCGCTACCGGGGACGCAACGTCGTAGAGCGGTGCTTCAACCGGCTCAAGCAGTGGCGAGGGATCGCGATGCGCTCGGACAAGTACGCCCGGAACTATCACGCCGGGCTCTGCCTCGCCGCGACACTGCATTGGCTGACTACTATCCTTTAGCAACACGCCCTAGGCCCGGGGTGGGCCCCGGCAAGAGTGCTGTGGTGTCCCGCCGAGGGGTGCCGTCGCCTCCGCTTCCGGTGTCCGCGGCAGTTCCTAGAATGGGCGACATGAGCACCGAGCCGACCCCCTCGTCCGCCACCCCCGAGACCGAGTCCGCCGCGCCGTCGTCGTCCGGGCTGCCGCAGGCCGCCCCGCAGGCGGCGTGGCCCGAGCGCGTGGAGACCGGCGAGCACCAGGTGTCCTACCGGGCCACCGTGGCCGCGCCGGCGCACGAGCTGTGGGCGATGCTCGCGGACCCGCACCGCCATCACGAGGCGGACGGGTCCGGGACCGTGCGGCCGAAGGTGAGCGGGCCGCACCGGCTGGCCGTGGGCGACCGGTTCCGCGTGGCCATGCGGAAGTACGGGGTGCCGTACACGATGACGCTGACCGCCACCGCCGTGGACGAGGACGAGCTCGTGGAGTGGGCCCACCCGGGCGGACACCGGTGGCGCTGGGCGTTCCAGGACAACGGGGACGGCACCACCGAGGTCACCGAGACCTTCGACTACTCGTGGGCCCGGCCGGCCGTGCGCCGCGCGTACGAGCTGCTGCGCGTGCCGGCGGACAACGGGCGGGGCATCCAGTCGAGCCTCACGCGGCTGGCGGGCCGCCACCTCTGAACCGACCGCGTCTCCGCACTTTCGTTCGGGAAACGGCGGCGTGTCGGCGCACTTTCGTGCGGGAAAAGGTCAGCCCTCGCGCCGTTTCCCGAACGAAAACGCGCTGACGACCGCCGTTTCCCGAACGAAAGCGGGGGGGGTGCGGGGGTCAGACGGCGGACCAGTGGGTCGCGGCCGGCAGCTGCGCCAGGTGCGGGGTGACGAGCGCACGCCACGCGAGGAACGAGTCGGACTCGCGGAAGGCCACGGTGTGGTCCTCGAGCGTGCGCCAGCCGATCAGCAGCCGGTAGCGCGCCGGGTCCTCCACCTGCCGGGACAGCGCGAAGGACGTCGCGCCCCCGTCCCGGAACAGCGGCTCGGCCTCGGCGACGGCGGCCTCGAACGCCGCCTCCGCCCCCGCCGCCACGTGCAGCTCCACCGACTCGATGACCGGACCGGCCGTCGTCGCGCCCTGCCCGGCGCTCACGCGTGCACCCGCGGGCTCGTGGAGTGGCCGGTGAACCAGGCTGCGAGCTGGCCGTCCGCCTCGATGCCGACCTCGATCATGCGGTCGCGACCGAACTCCACCGACTGGCGGGCGGTCGCCACGAGGTGCGCGCCGAGCCTGGCGGGCGCCACGTAGGTGATCTCGGCGCGCCGGGTGACGGGGGCGGCGCCGAAGGTCGCCACGCAGTACGCCAGCGCCGAGTCCGCGAGGTGGAACAGGAAGCCGCCGTGGCAGATCTCGTGGGAGTTCACCATGTCCGCGGTGACGTCGCGGTGCAGCACCACGCGGCCCTCGGCCACCTCGCCGAGGGTAACGCCGTGCTCGCGCACCGCGGGGTCGTTCGCGTAGATCTCCTCGAGGCGGGCGAGGATCTCGTCCCGGCTCTGGCCGGACGAGCTCTGGGGGGTCTCAGTCATGGGCCCATTGTGTCGCAGGTCGCGCCGCCCCGCGCCTAGGGTGGCGGCGTGACGCAGACCACCTCCACCCCCGCGCGCCTCCGCGCCCGCGACGGCTTCGTGCTCGCGGCCCGCCACTTCGCCCCCACGACGGCGCCCCAGGCCCGGCCCGCCGGCGCGGTGGTGATCGCCCCCGCGACCGGGGTGAAGGCCACGTACTACCGGCGCTACGCCGAGTTCCTCGCCGGCCACGGGTTCCACGCGGTCACGTTCGACTACCGGGGTGTCAGGGAGTCCCGCGAGCCGTTCGCCGTGGCCCGGCAGGCGCGGTGGGCGGACTGGGGCGCCCTCGACGCGGACGCCGTGCTCGGCTGGGCCCGGACGCACCTGCCCGGCCCCCTCCTGACGGTGGGCCACAGCTACGGCGGGTTCGGCATCGGGCTCGCGGACGAGGCGCGTCACGTGGCCCGCCATGTGGCCGTCGGCGGTCAGCACGCCCACTGGCGGGACTACCGGGCGCGGCCGGGGCGGGCGCGGATGTGGGCGCGCTGGCACGCGGCGATGCCGGTGGTCACGCTGGCCCGCGGGCACCTCCCGGGGCGGCGGCTCGGCTGGCTCGAGGACCTGCCGCGCGGGGTCGCCCTGGACTGGGCGCGCAGTCGCCGCGACTTCACCGCGAGCGCCCGCACCGCCGCCGGCCGGGACGAGCTGCGCCGTCGTCTGGCCGCGTTCACGGCGGACGCGCTGATCGTGGCGCCCGTCGACGACGACTTCGGCACCGAAGCCGCCCTCGACCGCGCGGACGCCTACTCGCCGGGTCGGCGGACGGTGCGCTGGCGGGTGCGGCCGGAGGAGCTCGGTGTCGCGGAGATCGGGCACTTCGGACTGTTCCACGCGCGGTTCGCGCCGACCTTCTGGCCGGCCACGCTGGAGTGGCTGCGCGACGGGGTCGCCCCGGACGCGGCCCGCTGAGGCTCGGGCGTCGGGCGCGCTGCGGCCCGCCCCGTCCCCGCGACGACGACGGCGGCCGCCCCGGCCCGGATCTCCGGGTGGGACGACCGCCGTCGCACTGGTGCGCGTGATGTGCCGATACTACCCCGCGCCCAGCCGACGCCCAGGCGACACGTCAGTCCTGCATCGCGTAGTCGATCACGACGCGGCCCTCGATCTTGCCGTGGCGCATCTCGTCGAACACGTCGTTGATCTCGGTGAGCGGACGGGTGTGGAACGTCGGGTGGATCTTCCCGGCCGCGTAGAACTCGAGTGCCTCGACCATGTCCTGCCGGGTGCCCACGATCGAACCGCGGATGGTCAGGCCCTTGAGGACGATGTCGAAGATCGGCGCGGGGAAGTCGCCCGGGGGCAGGCCGTTGAACACGATGGTGCCGCCGCGGCGGGTCATCGCGATGGCCTGGCCGAACGCCTGGGGGTGCACGGCCGTGACGAGCACACCGTGGGCGCCGCCGATCTTCTCCTGGATCTCCACGGAGGGGTCCGCGACGTTCGCGTTCACGGTCAGCTCCGCGCCGTGCCGAGAGGCGAGCGCCAGCTTGTCGTCCGCGACGTCCACGGCCACCACGCGCATGCCCATCGCCACGGCGTACTGCACCGCGATGTGCCCCAGGCCGCCGATGCCGGAGATCACGACCCACTGCCCGGGCCGCACCTCGGTCTGCTTCAGCCCCTTGTACACCGTGACGCCGGCGCACAGGATCGGGCCGACCTCCATCGGGTCCGCGCCCTCGGGGATCACGGGCGCGTAGCGGGCATCCACGAGCATGTACTCACCGAACGAACCGTCCACGGAGTAGCCGCCGTTGACCTGCTCCTCGCACAGGGTCTCCCACCCGGTGCGGCAGTACTGGCAGTGGCCGCACGCTCGCCACAGCCACGCGTTGCCGACCATGTCCCCGACCTTGAGGTTCTCGACGTCGGGTCCGACCTCCTCGACGATGCCCACGCCCTCGTGGCCCGGGATGAACGGCGGGGTCGGCTTCACCGGCCAGTCGCCCTCCATCGCGTGCAGGTCCGTGTGACAGACGCCCGAGGAGATGAGCTTCACGAGCGCTTCGTGCTGGCCGGGCGTCGGACGCTCGACCTCCGTGACGTCGGCCTCTGTGCCGAACTGGGTGACGACGGCTGCCTTCATCGTGGTCATGGGGGATCACCTTTCGTGGAGTGGGGAGGGGGTCGTGCCGTGCCGGCGTCGGCTCAGAAGAACCCGAGCTTGTCCTCGGAGTAGGAGACGAGCAGGTTCTTGGTCTGCTGGTAGTGGTCGAGCATCATCAGGTGGTTCTCACGGCCGATGCCGGAGGACTTGTACCCACCGAACGCGGCGTGGGCCGGGTAGGCGTGGTAGTTGTTCACCCACACGCGGCCGGCCTGGATCGCCCGGCCCGCGCGGTAGGCGGTGTTGCCGTTCCGGGACCACACGCCGGCGCCGAGACCGTAGAGCGTGTCGTTGGCGATCCGCATGGCGTCGTCGAAGTCGGTGAACGTGGTCGTCGAGACCACCGGCCCGAAGATCTCCTCCTGGAAGATGCGCATCGAGTTGTCCCCGCGGAAGATCGTGGGCTGCACGTAGTAGCCGCCGGCCAGCTCGCCCTCCATCTCGGCGCGAGCGCCGCCGATGAGCACCTCGGCGCCCTCCTGACGGCCGATGTCCAGGTAGGACGTGATCTTCTCGAGCTGGTCGTTGGAGGCCTGGGCGCCCATCATCACGTCCGTGTCGAGGGGGTTGCCGGTGACGATGCGCGAGGTCCGCTCCACGACGGCGTCGAGGAACTTCTCCGCGATCGACTCCTGCACAAGCGCACGCGACGGGCACGTGCAGACCTCGCCCTGGTTCAGCGCGAACAGGGTGAAGCCCTCCTGTGCCTTGTCCCAGTAGGCGTCGTCGTTCGCCATGACGTCCTCGAAGAACACGTTGGGCGACTTGCCGCCCAGCTCCAGGGTCACCGGGATGATGTTCTCCGAGGCGTACTGCATGATCAGCCGGCCCGTCGTCGTCTCGCCCGTGAACGCGATCTTGCGGATGCGCGGCGACTGCGCGAGCGGCTTGCCGGCCTCGAGGCCGAAGCCGTTGACCACGTTGACGACGCCGGCCGGCAGCAGGTCCGCGATCAGCTCGATGAACACCATGATCGAGGCCGGGGTCTGCTCGGCGGGCTTGATCACGACGGCGTTGCCCGCGGCCAGCGCGGGCGCCAGCTTCCACACCCCCATCAGCAGCGGGAAGTTCCACGGGATGATCTGGCCGACCACGCCGAGCGGCTCGTGGAAGTGGTAGGCGACGGTGTCCTCATCCACCTGGGACAGGCGGCCCTCCTGCGCGCGGATCGCGCCGGCGAAGTACCGGAAGTGGTCGATGGCCAGCGGGACGTCCGCGTTGAGGGTCTCCCGGACGGCCTTGCCGTTGTCCCACGTCTCCGCGACCGCCAGCATCTCGAGGTTCTCCTCCATGCGGTCCGCGATGCGGTGCAGCACGAGCGCCCGCTCGGCCGGCGAGGTGGCGCCCCAGGCCGGGGCGGCCTTCCAGGCGGCGTCGAGGGCGGCGTCGATGTCCTCGGCCGTGCCGCGGGCGACCTCGCAGAACACCTTGCCCGTCACGGGCGTGACGTTCTCGAAGTACTGGCCCTTGACCGGGGGTGTCCACTCTCCGCCGATGAAGTGCTCGTAGCGGGACTTGAACTCGACCTTGGCTCCCTCGGTGCCCGGGAATGCGTAGACGGTCATGGTGCTGGCTCCTTTGCCTGCGGTTGCCTCGGCGCCGGGTGGCGCCCTGCCGTGGCTGTGACCCTAGTCACAGGGAGGTTGCACGAAGGTTGCAGCCGGGCGCGGGTGAGGGGCGGGCCGGCTCAGGCCAGGTCCCGCTCGATCCGCTCGAGCGTGGCCACGGCGAGCGCGCGCCGCGGCGAGTCCGTCGGCAGCAGACGCAGGGCGGCGCCCCAGAGCTCGACGTCGTCGCGGGCCTCGGGGCGGCCCAGGTAAGCCCAGAGCTGGTCGACATCCGCGTCCTGGGCGACGGCCTCGCGCAGCGCCTCCCCCAGCTCCGCGCGGATCGAGGCGACACCGGGGGACGCCGACCGCGGCAGCACCGGCCCAACCGCCGCGTGCAGCGCACGGTCCAGATCCCCGGCGCGCAGCGCCTCCCGCGCGCACAGCAGGTCCGCGTGCACCTCCCCCACGAGCCGGTACGGCCGGGACAGCAGCTCCACCGGCGCCCCCACGTCCCGCAGCGCCCGGCGGAGTCGATGCACCTCGGCGCGCAGCGAGATGGCGCGGGCGGGGGCGTCGCCCGGCGCGGACCGGGGCCCGGCCGTCTCCTCCGGATACAGCGCGACCTCGAGCTCGGCGCCGGTCAGGCCCGGGCCGTGCCACGCGAGGAGGGTGAGGATCTCGGCGTGCCGGCCGGTGAGCTCGACCCCGTCCAGCGTGGGCGGCAGGTGGCCGGTGACGCGCAGCAGGCCCGCGGCCTCGTCGTGGCGGTGCGGCGCGCCGGCGGGGCTCGGCCCCGGCGAGGCGGACGGCGGAGCCGAGGGGCCCGGCGTCGGGACGGTGCCGCGGGGACGGCCCCGGGACGGGGCGGGCAGGTCCCGCCAGGCGGCGTGCACGGCGTCCACGGTGGACAGGAGCAGAGGCAGGGCGAGGTGGCTGACGGCGTCCTCGCCACCCGTGAGGTCCAGGACCCCGACGAGCCGCCCGGTGGCCGGGTCCGTGAGCGGGACGGCCGAACAGCTCCACGGGTGCACGCGCGGGCTCAGGTGCTCGCCGCGGCTGACCTGCGTGGGGGCGCCGGTCGCGAGGACGATGCCGGGGGCGGAGGTGCCCATGGACGCCTCGGACCAGTCGGCGCCGGCCACGAAGCCCATGGTCTCGGCGTGGCGCACCGCGGTCCGGTCGCCCTCGACCCACAGCAGGTGGCCGCGCGCGTTGCCGATCGCGGCGAGCATCCCGGCCTCGGCCGCGGGCTGGATGAGCATGCGGCGGACCACCGGCAGGGCCACCGCGAGGCGCTGCTCGCGGCGGGCGGCGGCGAGGTCGTCGTCGGAGAGGGTGGCCGGGTCGGTCTGGCCGGGCACCACGGGGGTGAGGGCGCCGAGGGAGCGCAGCCAGGATTCGCGGACCTCCCGGCGCAGTCCCTGAAGGGCGGCGCGCAGGCCCTGGTCCGCCCCGGCCGGAGCAGTGGGCGACGACGGCGCGAGCGACAGGCGGACCGCGGCGAGGGACTCGTGGGCCCGGTCCACGGCGCGCCGGTAGGCACCGGTGGCGAGGGTCGAGCTCATCCCGAGCCGGCCATCAACCGCGAACGGATCAGGAACCGCTTGCCCTCGGGCGCCTCGACGGAGAAGCCGGAGCCGCGCCCGTCCACCACGTCCAGGGTGAGGTGGGTGTGCTTCCAGTACTCGAACTGGGCGGCGGACATCCAGAACGGGATCTCCACGGCGGCCTGGTCCCCCTCGGCCGGCAGCGCGAAGGTGCCCAGCAGGACGTCGGCGGCGCCGGTCGTGAAGTCGCCGGCGGGATAGCACATGGGCGCGGAGCCGTCGCAGCAGCCGCCGGACTGGTGGAACATGAGCGGTCCGTGGATCGGGAGGAGTCGGCGGATCAGCTCGAGCGCCGCGGGCGTCATGGCGACGCGGGACACGGTCTCGCCCGGCATCTCGGGGCGAGCCTCGAGCGCGGGCGCATGCTCCGCCGACGAGGACGGCACGGTCATCGCGGCCTCCTGGGGATGGGCGATCGTCGGTCCCCCCACCCTAGCCTGCAACGTGATCCACGTCACCCCAGTCGGCGTCGTGGGGGGGCGCGGCGGACCGGGGGCTGTGCCGCGAGCCAGACGTTTCGGCTGCAATCAGGGGCTGATCACGACCGAAACGTCTGGCTCACGGCGCGGGGGTGGGGAGGGAGTGGGGAAAGCACGAGGGCTGGGGCGGCGGGCGGCTCACGCGGCCACGCCCGGCGTCCCCCTCGTACACTCGGCACATGCTCCCGGACCCCAGCCCCACCGTCACCGTGGACGGCCTCCTGCTGCGCCCGCTGCGCGCCGCGGACGAGATCGCGGCGCGCGAGGCGGACGCCGAGCTGCATCGGGAGGGGTTCGACTTCCTGATGGCCGGCACCCGCTCCTTCCCCGCGGTCCGCCGCGCGTTCGCCGCCGAGGCGCGCGGCGACGTCGAGCCCGGCCGCGCGCCCGCCTCCTTCTACGTGGGCGTGGACGAGAACGGTGAGCTGGTGGGCCGGGTGTCCGTGCGGTGGGAGCTGAACGAGGCGCTGCGGCACGTCAACGGACACGTGGGCTATGCGGTGCGCCCCGCGTTCCGGCGGCGGGGCCACGCCGCGCGGCTGCTGCGCGGCGCCCTGACGCTGCTGGCCGCACGCGGGGTGCCCGCCGCCCTGCTCACGTGCGACGAGACGAACACCGCCTCCGTGGCCACGATCCGTGCGTGCGGGGGCGTGCTGCGGGACCGGGTCGAGGCGGACCTCGACGGTGCGCCCTTCCCCGTGCCCCAGCTGCGCTTCGACGTCCCCACGACGGCGGCCTGACCGGAGGGACGGCGGGGACCGCGCCGCCGGCCTCAGTAGGCCTTGACGCGCTGCTCCACGATCAGGTGGATGAGCGCGAACCGGCCCTCCTCCTGGACCGCCTTGAGCGCCGCGTCCACGGCCGCCGGCACGTCCGCGTCCCGCTCCACGCGCACCCCGAAGCCGCCGAACGCCTGGGCCATGGCGGCGAAGTCGGGGTTCTTCAGCTGGGTGCCGGAGACGCGCCCGGGGTACTGGCGCTCCTGGTGGGTGCGGATGGTGCCGTACTCCTGGTTGTCCATGACGATCACGAGGGGCGTGGCGCCGTACTGCGCGGCGGTCGCCAGCTCCTGGCCGTTCATGAGGAACTCGCCGTCGCCGGCGATGGTCACCACGGTGCGGTCCGGGAAGTTCAGGGACGCGGCCACGGCACCCGGCACCGAGTAGCCCATGGAGCCGTTGCGGGCCGAGATCATGGAGCGATAGCCCTCGGTCGGGAAGTACCGGTGCGCCCAGTTGGTGTGCTCGCCCGCGCCGAGGGAGATCATCGAGTCCTTCGGCAGCTTCGGCACCAGGTTGGCCATGAGCGTGGCCATCTTCGCCTGGCCCTCGGACGGCTCGGCCGGGGGCAGGGCCGCGAACTTCTCCTGCTCGCCGCGCATGCGGGAGGTCCACTCCTCCCACTCCGGCTTGACCTCGAGCTCCATGCGGACGAGGTCGCGGATGAACCCGTCCGGCTTGGCCACGATCTGGTGGGACACGGGGCCGGAGCGGCCGCGCAGGGACGGGTCGATGGTGACCAGGAAGTTCTTCTTGTCCCAGTTCTGGCGGATGGTGAAGCCATTGGTCACGACGTCGCCCGGCACGGTGCCGACGAACACGATGAGGTCGGTCTCCTCGAGCATGTCGTAGGTCGGCTTCGGGCGGCCGTAGCCGATCGGGCCCACGTAGGACGGCGAGGAGAACGGCACGGTGCCCTCGGTGCGCCACTCGGCGGCGGCGGGGATCTTGTGCTCCTCCAGCCACGTCGTCAGGGTCTGCGCACCCTCGTCCGTCCAGTCGTTGCCACCGGTGATGAACAGCGGCTTGCGGGACTCCTTGAGCGCGGCGTGCAGGGACTTCCAGTCCCCCACGGTCATGCCGCCTGAGGCCACGGGGATCTGCGGGTGCAGGTGCGCATCGATCTCCTCACGGATCACGTCCTCCGGCAGGCCGACGACGACGGGCCCGGGCCGGCCCGAGCTGGCGGCGAACATGGCCTCGGCCACGATCTCGGAGGCGCGCTCCGGGTGGTCCAGGACCATCACGCGCTTCGCACCGGTGCCGAACCAGGCGTGCGGGTCGAACTCCTGGAAGGCCTCGCGGTCGCGGTGCTCGAACGGGATCAGGCCGACGAACAGGACGAGCGCCGTCGAGTCCTGCCACGCGGTGTGCAGGCCGACGTGGGCGTTCGCGGCGCCCGGGCCGCGCGTCACCATGGCGACGCCAGGGACCACGTTCATCTTGCCGTCGGCCTCGGCCATGTACGTGGCGCCGCCCTCGTGGCGGCACACCACGTTCTCGATGCCCGAGTCGTACAGGCCGTCCAGGACGTCCAGGTAGGACTCGCCCGGCACGGAGTAGACGCGCTTCACGCCGTGGGACTCGAGGGTCTTGACGATGACGTGCCCGGCGGAGAGGCGACCGGTCGCCTGGGAGGTCTGGGACATGGAGGTCTCCTGTGCTGGTTCGGGGGCCCCTCCGGCCCCATGGGTGCACCCCGCCGCGCAGACGGGGTCCGTGGGGGTCAGGGTACTGGACGGGACGGCGCCGGAGGCGACCCGATACGCGGCGTGAAGCCGGTGACGGGAGGGCGGGCCCGCCGTACGATTTCCCCATGCTCTCCGCGCCGACGCTCTCCCGCCTCGCCTCCCTGGCCGCGTTCCTGAACACCGCCCCCGGACTGCGGGGCGGTCAGCCGGCCGACGAGCGGTTCACCGCCGCCACGCAGCTGCCCTCCCTCGTCCCTGAACTCCAGGAGGACGAGGTCCGCCTCCGCCTGGCCGCCGCCGCGGCCGTGCGTGGCCGCGAACTCCGCGGCCGTCTGGCCGAGGTCTGGGCCCTCGCCGCCGTGGACGAGGCGGCCGCCGTGGAGCGCGTGAACGCCCTCCTCGCCGCGGCCGGGCCGCTGCGGCTGACGGCCGGGGGCGACGTCGTCGGGCTGGCCCCGGCGCAGGTCCCCGCCGACGCGGTGGAGCGGCTGGCCGCGATGGCCGCCCTCGCGCTGGCGGAGACCGCGATGGACGGCGAGCTGACCCGCCTGCGCGTGTGCGAGGGCGAGGACTGCGAGAACGCGCTCGTGGACGCCAGCCGGAACCGGTCCAAGCGGTTCTGCGACGAGGCCAACTGCGCCAACCGCACCCACGTGCGCTCCTACCGGGCACGGCTGGCCGAGGCGGCGGAGTCCGCCCCCGCGGCGGATCCGGCCGGGCCGGAGGAGGCGGAGGCGCCGGAGGCCGTCGTGGACTCCGAGGCCGCCGCCGACGAGCCCCGCCGGGAGACCAAGAAGGAGAAGAAGGAGCGCAGGAAGGCGGAGAAGAAGGCCCGCAAGAAGGCGGAGAAGAAGGCCGGCAAGAAGAAGTCGGACAAGAAGAAGGACTGACCCGGCCCCACCCGCCGGGGGACGGGGCGGCCTCGTGGTTCCGTCGGCCGACCGGACACCCCTAGCCTGCGAGGCATGAGCGAGCACACCCCCGCCCACTCCCCCGCCGCCCCCGCGTCCCTCGGACCCGCCCACCGCAAGGTCGGCGTCGTGGGGGCCGGCGGCGTCGGCACCGCGATCTGCTACGCGGCGCTGATCCGCGGCGTCGCCCGCGAGGTCGCCCTCTACGACATCGACGAGCCCAAGGTCCGCGCCGAGGTCCTCGACCTGGCCCACGGCACCCCGTTCACCTCCGCGTCCGCGATGAGCGGCGGCGCGGACCCGGACGTCCTGGCCGGCTGCGAGGTCGTGGTGATCACGGCCGGCGCCAAGCAGAAGCCGGGGCAGACCCGCCTCGACCTCGGCGCGCACAACGTGGAGATCCTGCGCGGCCTGCTGCCCCAGGTGCAGGCGCACGCGCCGGACGCGCTGATCGTGCTCGTCACCAATCCCGTGGACGTCCTCACGCTGGTGGCCCAGCGCCTCACCGGTCTGCCTGCCGGCCGGGTGATCGGCTCGGGCACCCTCCTGGACACGTCCCGCCTGCGGTGGCTGCTGGCGTCGCGGGCGCAGGTCCACGCGTCGTCGGTGCACGCGGCCATCCTCGGCGAGCACGGGGACTCGGAGTTCCCCGCGTGGAGCTCGGCGCGCATCGGCCCGACGCCCATCCTGGAGTGGCCGACGCCGGCCGACCCGCTGTTCGCCCGCGCCGACCTGGACGAGGTGGCGGACACCGTGGTGCACGCCGCGTACGAGGTGATCCAGGGCAAGGGCGCCACCACGTACGCGGTCGGCGTGGCCACGACCCGCCTGCTCGAGGCGATCCTGCGCGACCAGCACGCCATTCTGCCGGTCTCCACCGTGCTCGACGGCGTCCACGGGCTCTCGGACGTCGCCCTGTCCCTGCCGTCCGTGGTGGGGCGCGGCGGCGTGACCCGCGTGATCCAGACCGAGCTGGACGCCACGGAGATGCGGGCGCTGCACGCCTCGGCGGACGCGCTGCGGCGGGAGGCACGCAGCCTCGGGTTCTGAGGCGCCGGCCTCAGGCGCGCGGGGCGTCGCCTCCGGTGCCGCCCTGCTCGCGGCGCTCGGCGGCGGCCTGGGCGCGGCGCTCGGCGGCGGCCTTGCGGAACATCTCCTCGGAGGAGCGGTTCACGCCGGAGCCCTGGGAGAGGTGGTCCGGGTTCTCGCGCGCGGCGAGCTGCAGCATGGCCACCACCACGAGCGAGGTCATGAAGAAGACGCCGAAGGCGATCAGCGCGATGTCGACGCGCAGTGGATTCTGGGTGCCGCCGGAGGCCGTGATGCCGGCGATCACCCCGCCGATCAGGCCGAGCACGGCGGAGAAGACGAGCGGGCCCTTGACCGTGGTGCGCAGACCGCCGCGTGCCGGGCGGCCGGATCCGGCGCGATCGGCGGACGGGCGGGGGGACGGTGCGCTCACGGCGGGACTCCTGACGGCTGGGGGCGGCTGGGGCGACACGGCCCGCACAGGCGCTCGGGGCTGAGGCCTTCGGGGCGCGGCGGACCGGAGCCAGTCTACGCGTCCGGCCGGCGGGTGGCCCCTCGGGGCCCCGAGGTCCTCCCCCGGCGAACGTCCGCCCCGCGGGTCAGGACGGCGACGTCGACCCGGTTCAGAGGCCCCTGGCCGTGCCCCGGTCCCGGCGCACCTCGTGGTGGAAGCCGAGCCCGGAGACCATCAGGAGCACCCCGATCAGGATCGCCCCGCCGCCGGCGATGCCGAGCAGGGCGTGCGGGCCGAAGCCCTGCAGGGCCGCCACGACCACGCCGCCCCCGGAGAGCAGGCCCACGAGTCCGGTCCACAGCTGGTCCCGCGCGGGGATGAACTCGCGGCGGTGGCGGGCCCACGCCACGAGCTCGGCGACGCCGCCGAGCACGAGGGCGGCGCCGGCCGCCACGCCCACCGCCGCCGGGGACCCCAGGAACAGCAGCACGATCACGCCGAGCATCCACGCGGCCGCCGCCAGGGACAGCGGGGAGCGCATGGCCACGGGCACCGGGTCGCGGCGCAGGTACTCCCACATCGCCGAACCGGAGAACGCCAGGTACAGCGCGAACATGACCTTCATCCACGTCAGGCCCGGCTCGGCGACGAACACGGTGGTCAGACCGAACGCCAGCGCCACCACGGCGCGGATCAGGATCGGCTTGAACACCACGGACGAGATCTCGAGGGGGGTCTGCACGGTAGCCACCGCCCCAGTCTAGGAGCAGTGCGGCCGCGGCCCGGCCCGCGCGTCACCGCCCGGACGCGCTCACACGACGCCGAGCCGCATCCAGTCGTCGCGCCGGGCCCGCCAGCCGAGGGTGAGCGCCCGCATCCCCATGTAGACCCCTGCGAAGCCGAGCCAGAGCAGGCCCAGCTGCACGCCGGCGTCGGGCACGGCGGCGTTCGGTCCGGGCCAGGCCGCGGTCCAGCCGAATCCGCCCGTGGCGAGCTGCGCGAGCACCCAGAGCGCCGGCGCGTAGACCACGAGGTTCACGAGGCCGGCGAGGGCGAGGTAGCGGGCGTCGCCGGCGCCGATCAGCACGCCGTCCAGCACGAACACGTACCCGGCCACCGGCTGCCCGGCGGCCAGCACCCACAGGCCCACGGTGGCGGCGGCCTGCACGGTCGGGTCCGTGGTGAACAGCCCCGGCAGCACCGGTGCCGCCAGGGCCAGCACGGCCCCGGTCACGACGCCGAAGCCCAGCCCCCAGCGCACCATCGTCCGGGTGAGGCGACGGGCCGCATCCGGCCGGGCGGCCCCGAGCTCGGCGCCGATCAGGGCCTGCGCGGCGATCGCGAGGGCGTCGAGGGCGAACGCCAGCGTGGAGAACAGCGTGAAGACGAGCTGGTGCGCGGCGAGGGTGAGGTCGCCCGCGCCGGCGGCGGCCATGACGGTGATGAGGATGGCCGCGCGCAGGCTCGCGGTGCGCAGCAGCAGCCACGAGCCCACCTGGGCCGTGGCGCGCATGCCCGACGCACGGGGCGCCCACACCGTGCCCGAGCGGCGGAAGCGCGGGGCCAGCACGAACAGGTATGTCACGAGCATCGCCCACTGCACCACGGACGTACCGACGGCCGAGCCAGCTACGCCCCAGCCCAGCCCGTACACCAGGGCCACGTTCAGCCCGATGTTCGCGCCGAAGCCCACACCCGCCACCACGAGCGGCGTCACGGTGTCCTGGAGGCCGCGGAGCACCCCGGTGGCCGCGAGCACGGCCAGCAGGGCCGGCAGCCCCGGCATGGACCAGCGCAGGTAGGCGACGGCGTGGGCCTGCACCTCGCCCGTCGCGCCGAGGGCCGCCGTCAGCGCGGGGGCCGCGAGCCAGCCGAGGACGGCCAGCACCGCGCCGAGCAGCAGGCCCAGCCAGATGCCGTCGCGGCCGCGGTCCATCGCGGCGGCCGGGTTCCCCGCCCCGATCAGCCGGGCCACCGCCGGGGTGGTGGCGTAGGCCAGGAAGATCATGAGGCCGGTGAGCGTGTGCAGGATGGTGGTGCCGATCCCGACGCCGGCCAGCTGGGCCGTGCCCAGGTGCCCGATGATCGCGGTGTCGGCCAGCAGGAACAGCGGCTCCGCGATGAGCGCGCCGAACGCGGGGACCGCGAGCGCGAGGATGCGCCGCGTGAGGGCGCGCGCGTCCTGCGGGGCGGGCGCCGCCGTCGAGCCGGAGGGTCCTGCCATCTCAGCCCAGCAGGGCCAGCAGCGGGGCCAGCGCCGTGGTCGGGGCAGTGGGGCCGGGCAGCGTGTCCGGCAGCAGGGGGGCCACGAGGTAGAGCATCGCGATGGCGATGCCGTTGTTCACCATGTGCAGCAGCACCGCGTACCCGAACGAGCGGCCCATCAGGATGTAGGACACCGTGATCGCCACCGCGAGGGTCAGGTACGGGACGGTCTCCACGAGCCGGAAGTCGCCGCCGGTGCCGAGGAAGTGCAGGAGTGTGAACGCGAGCACGGAGACCACGGCGCACACCCACACGTTGATCCAGCGGGAGAGCTTGCCGATCAGCAGGTGGCGGAACAGGTACTCCTCCACGAGCGGGGCGGCCACCACGGTCATGAGGATCATGAGCACGGGCGGGGCCTGCGTGGTCATCTCCTCGAGCGCGGCCTGGTTGGCGCTGGTCTGCGCCTCCCCGATGAGGCTCAGCACGATCACGTTCACGACGATGCACGCCAGCCACGTGGCGGGCAGCAGCAACAGCTTCCACCACGTCCCCGTGCGGAACACCCGCAGCGACGTCACGAGCGGGCGCCAGGCCACGGCCAGCACGAGCACCACGAGGATCGCGTAGCTGACGATGTTCACCGTGAACCCGTCGCGGACCAGGTCGAACGCCTCGAGGTCACCGGGGACCAGGCCGAGCGACACCGCCAGCCACAGCCCCAGCCCGAGCACCATGAGCGCCACGTACACGAGCACCACGACGGCGTCGCCCCAGTGGAACCGACCCGGGGTCCAGTCCGGCGCGGGGCGGGCCGCGGGCCGGCGGCCGGGCCAGCCGGCGGGGACGCCACCGGGGGCGCCGGGGTGCCCGTGCAGGCTCGGGGCGACGGCGGCGCGGCGGGCGGACGGCCGGCCCGACGGCGGCCAGCCGGCGGGCGGACCGGCCGGCGGGCCAGAGGGAGGAACGCTCATGGCGGCCACGCTACCAACGGGGGCGGACGCGCCAGGCCGCGGGCGCCGTCGTCGGGAGCGGCTCCGTGGCCCACGCCACGCCCGCGCGCCCGCGACACGCGCGCGGTGGCGGCGGGCCGAACGCCTCGTCTACGGTGCTCCCCATGGCCTTGTTCTCCCAGCCGGTGTTCATCAACCTCCCGACGACGGACACCGAGCGGATCCGTGAGTTCTGGACGACCCTGGGCGCCACCGCAATGGACGACTACTCGGACGAGCACTCGGTGTGCATCGAGCTCACCGAGTCGACGTACGCGATGTACCTCAGCCCCGGCTACTACACCGACTTCATCGGCAACCGTGAGATCGCCGACTGCCTCACCACCAACTCCGCCCTCATGGCGCTGACCGTCGGCGACGCCGCGGCGGTGGACGCCCTGGCGGACCGGGCGATCGAGCTCGGCGCCGCCGAGGTGCCCCTGCCCGAGGACCTGCGCGAGGAGATGGCCGACTCCGGCATGCACTCCCGCGAGATCGTCGACCCGGACGGGCACCAGTGGGAGTTCGTCACCGCCTGAGCCCGCCGGCTCAGGCGCCGAGTCGCCCGGTGAGGCGCGCGTGCATCGCCGCGGAGGCCTCGTTCAGCCCCGTCACCTCGGCGTGGATCCCGTGCCGGGCGTACTTGGTCAGCACCGAGTCGAGCGCGGCCACAGTGGAGGCGTCCCACACGTGCGCGGCACTCATGTCGATCACGACGCGCGGCGGGTCGAGGGCGTACTCGAACTGCGAGTAGAGGTCGTTCGAGGACGCGAAGAACAGGGCGCCGTGCACGCGATACGTGACGGCGTCGCCGTCGTCGTGGACCTCGCGGACCACCGTGACCAGACGCGAGACGCGCTGAGCGAAGAGCACCAGCGCAGCGAGCACGCCCACACCCACGCCGATCGCGAGGTTGTGAGTGAGCACCGTGGCCGCCACGGTCACGACCATGACGGCGGTCTCCGAGCGCGGCATCGCGCGCAGGGTGGCGGGGCGCACCGAATGCCAATCGAAGGTGGCGGCGGCCACGAACATCATCACGCCCACGAGCGCGGCCATGGGGATCTGCGCCACGAAGCCGCCGAAGGCCACCACGAGCACCAGCAGGAACACGCCCGCGAGGAACGTGGAGATCCGGGTGCGGGCGCCGTTCGCCTTGACGTTCATCATGGTCTGCCCCACCACGGCGCAGCCGCCCATGCCGCCGAACAACCCCGAGACCACGTTCGCGACACCCTGCCCCCAGGACTCGCGCGTCTTGTCCGAGCGGGTGTCGGTGATGTCGTCCACGAGCTTCGCGGTGAGCAGGGACTCGAGCAACCCCACGAACGCGATGCCGACGCTGAACGGCAGGATCAACCGGAGGGTCTCCCACGTCAGCGGGACGTCCGGCAGGCCGAGCACGGGCAGCGCATCCGGCAGCGCGCCCCGGTCCCCCACGCGCGGCACGGCCAGGCCGGCGGCCATCACCAGGGCGGTGACCACGACGACGGCCACGAGCGTCGCCGGCACCGCCGTGGTGAGCCGCGGCAACAGCACCACGATCGCCAGGGCCAACGCCGTGAGCGGGTACACGAGCCACGGGACGCCGATCAGCTCGGGCAGCTGCGAGGTGAACACGAGGATGGCCAACGCGTTGACGAACCCCACCATCACCGAGCGCGGGACGAACCGCATGAGCCGGGCCACACCGAACACGCCGAGCAGGATCTGGATGACGCCGCCGAGGATGATCGCGGCAAGCAGGTGCCCCACCCCGTACGCGTGGGACAGCGGTGCGACGACCAGCGCCACCGCCCCCGTGGCCGCGGAGATCATGGCGGGCCGGCCGCCCACGATCGCCGTGGTGACGGCCATGGTGAAGGACGCGAACAGCCCGACGCGCGGATCCACGCCCGCGATGATCGAGAACGCGATGGCCTCCGGGATCAGGGCGAGCGCCACCACGACCGCGGCCAACACCTCGGTGCCCAGCCACCGCGGGGTGCGCAGGGTGCGCAGCACCGACTGCCGCTCGCGGGGCGTGGCGGGCGGCGTCGTCGTGGTGGTGGCGGCGGGGGCGGGCATGCCTCGAGGGTAGCGGCGGCCCCGGACGCGGCAGGCGCGGACGACGCGGAGCGTGCACTCAGCCGAGCAGCTCCTCGATCAGCGAGGACTCCTCCCGATGGAGGCGCGCCACGAACGGCAGCAGCATGAGCACGCCGAACAGCGCACCGTCCCGTGTGGTGCCGGCGGCCTCGTGATCCACCTCGACGCGGGTCAGGGAGAACATCCCACCCGAGTGGAACCGGGCGACCCGCCGTGGCCGGCCGCCGTCCTCCCCCTGTGCCCGCACCTCCACGGAGCCGTCCCAGTCCGCGCGGGCCACCACGCGACGCCCCTGGACCGTCCCGTCGACGGCGAAGTAGAGCACGTTCTCGCCCCAGATCTCCTTGAGCTCGTCATGCACGGGCGCCGGTGGCTCCCCCTCGGCCGGTGCCGTGACCTCCGGTCGATGCGTCACGGCATAGGTCGGGCGCAGCAGGCGGCCCACCGCGCTGCGCCACGTGGCCCGGCGGATCCCCACCGTGGTGGCGGCACCGCCGATCGACTCCCAGCGGAACGTGCCGGTGCGTTCGCAGCCCGCCAGCTCCCCACGGACCACCCGGCCGACGAGCTCGCCGTCGTCGCGATGCACCGCGACGGTCCGCATGCTGCGCCGGACGGTGTCCAGCGTCCCCTCCCGGAACCCGTACGTGCTGGTGCGCGTCATGGCCCTCCTCTCCGCCCGCCGCGGTCCGGCCGCATGAGGCGTGCGTCCCAGTGTTCCAGAATCCCCGCGTCCCGTGGGCAGGGCTTCGTGGGCAGGGCTTCGTGGGCAGGGTTCCGTGGGCAGAACCGGCGGCGATTCAGGTTCCGTGGGCGGAAGGAGTCACTCTTCTGCCCACGGAACCGGCTGACCCGCCCACGGAACCGGTTGCCCTGCCCACGGAACCCCGAGAGGCGACTCGGGCGGCATCGCCAGGGAGCACCCGCGCCGGCACCCACCCCCGCAGGCAACGGGCCACCCCCGCGCGCACCCGTCACGCCGTGCGCATCACCCGCACGGGGTCGCGGAACGCCGCGAAGGCCGCCGGGAGCAGGCTCGCCACCACGGCGGTCAGCGCGGCGAGCACGGCCACCCCCGCCACGAAGTCCAGCCCCAGCGCCCCGCCCTGCCCCACGACGACGGCGTAGCCCGTCCCCGCGCCCACCACCGCCCCGAGCACCGCCGGCGCGGCGGTGCGGACCGCCACGAGCAGCACGAGGTCCGCGCGGCCGATGCCCAGGGTGCGGCGGCGGCCGAGGTCGCGGCGACGGATGAGCACGTCGGCGAGCACCACGATCGCCACGAAGAAGGCGCCCGCCCCGAGGATGAGCAGCAGCAGGGACCGGCCGAGTCCGGCCAGCTCCCCGGTGATCGTCGCGTTCCCGGCGGCCAGCGCCCGCGCGGTCTGCACCTGCGAGGAGCGAGGGTCGGGGTCGATCACGGCCAGGGCCGAGTCCTGCATGGCGCGGGTGCCGGCGGTGTCCGGGGCCAGGACACGGACCTGCTGGACCACGAGGGAGGCCGGCGCGGCGGGCACGGCAATCGCGTAGTCCGCGAGGTCCTCGAACGGGGTGAGCGCCTCGAACGCGCCCACCACGGCCCACTGGCGTCCGTCTCCGGACTCGAGCGCTCCGGAGGGCTGGGCCAGGCCCAGCTCGGCCAGCTTCGCCTCGGGCACCACCACCTCCCCGGGGCCCGGCAGGCGGCCGCGCGTGAGCTCGACGCCGCGGTCGACGGTGCCCACCACGTGGGTCACCGCCACGCGAGTCCCGCCCGCACCGATCGCGGCGTTCACCGTGTCCACGGGCATGTCGCGGGCCAGGGCGGCCTCGGCGGAGTCGAGACCGGCGAGGGTGGCGACGGTGGCGCCGGTGAGGAAGCCGGTGCCACCCGAGTCCGTCACGGTGAGCACGCGCGCCGCGGGCCCGGAGAGCTCCGCGGCGACGGCGGCCTCCGTGGCCGCCTGACGGCCCACCGTGGCGACGGCCGCGAAGCACATGGCGGCCACCACCAACAGCACGAGGGCGGAGGGCACGGGCGCGGTGCGGGCGGCGGTGAGGGCCTCGCGCAGCAGGGTCCTCAGGTTCACGGGCGGGCCTCCGGGTTCACAGTCGCACCACCTCGTCCGCACGGGCGACGACGGCCGGGTCGTGCGTGGCCACCACCACGGTGCGCCCCTCCCCCGCGGCCTCGGCCAGCGCGTCGAGCACGAGGGAGGCGTTGTCCGGGTCGAGGTTGCCCGTGGGCTCGTCGGCCAGCACCACCGCAGGGGTGTTCACGAGTGCCCGGCAGACCGCCACGCGCTGGGCCTGCCCGCCTGAGACCTGGCCCGGCCGGTGCTCGGCCCGGTGCCCGAGGCCGAACCGCTCCAGCAGGATCCTGGCCCGGCCTTCGAGCTCGCGACGGGACAGGCCGGCGTAGAGGCCGGGCTCCACCACCGAGTCCAGGATGGGCCGGGACGGGTCCAGCTCGGCGTCCTGGAACACGAACCCCACGGACGTGGCCCGCAGCCGCGCCCGGCGCCGGTCCGGGAGGGCGGAGGCGTCGACGTCGCCCAGGCGCACCACGCCCGCCGAGGGCGTGAGCATAAGCCCCAGCACGTACAGCAGCGTGGACTTGCCGCGCCCGGACGGGCCGGTGAGCGCGGTGACGGCGCCAGGGGTGAAGCGGTGGGTCAGGCCGTCGAACAGCTCCTCCGCGCCGCGCGTGTACGCGAAGCGCAGGTCCGCCACGGAGAGCTCCGCGTTCACGGGGCGCCGTTCAGCACGCGCACGGTCTCCCCGGCGTCCACGCCGTCCACCACGGCCAGTCCGTCCGCGGAGCCGCGGACGATGACGGTGCGCTCCTCCTGGACGCCGTCGCGAACCACGGTGACCCTCGCGGCGCCGTCAGGCTGGGTGCGCAGCGCGGACACGGGGACCACGGGCCCGGTGACGGGCGGGACCACGTTGACCTTCGAGAGCAGGGAGGTGGAGGCCTCGGCGGGCAGGGAGTCGCAGTCCGCGCCGCACACCGCGCCGCCGTCGGGGGCGGTCAGGGGGATGCGGATCAGCCCTTGGTCGTCCGCGGTGGACTCGCCGGCCACGGCTTCCCACTCGTGCTCGCCGTGGGGCACGGTCACCGCGGTGCCGGCCGGGATTATGGCGGCCTGGTCCTGGTTGACCTCGATGGCGAACGTGGGCTCGTCGCCGGGGCGGGCGACGATGGTCTCGCCTCCCGCGAGCGCGCCGCCGACGGCCGTGGCCTTCGCGTCCACGCTGAGCGCGGCGGGGAGTGATTCCAGCACCACGAGCTGGCCCAGCTCCACGGTGTCCGCGGCCGGGTAGTCGCGCTCGGTGAGCCAGCCGTTCCAGGCGACAGCGGTGGCCTCGTCCCAGGTGCCGGTGACCTCCACCTTCGCCCCCGTGGCGGCGAGCATGCGCTGGAACGCGGCGACATCGCTGCCGGTGGCGCCCTCGCCGAGCGCCCGCCACTGGGGCAGCTCGCCCTGCACGGTGATCACGGGCTGCTGCGCGACGGCGTACAGCACGTCCCCGGCGGCCACCTCACCGGACTCCCCGGCCCGGGTGACGACGCCGGACAGCGCGTTCACGGCGGCGGGCGCCTGCTCGCGCGTCACGGAGACGCCGAGGGTGATGACGCGGCCGAGCTCCTGCTCGGCGACGGTGACGAGAGCGTCCTCGGACGGACGCTGCTCGGCCTGGGCCGGAGGGGTGAGCGTGGCCCGGCCGGCCCAGAAGGCCAGGACGGCCACGATCAGGAGCACCCCGGCCAGCGTGGCCCAGCGGAGCGGCCGGGTCATCCGGAGGTGCCCCAGAAAACGTCCTGCGGGGGCAGCTCCGGGCAGGTCTGGACGACCTGCGTCTGGCGCTCCTCGGGCACGCCTCTCATGGTCGCCTGCAAGGGCCACCAGTCATGGCGGCCTGGTGTGAAGAAGGCCGTCACGAAGGACTCCTTGGACGGCCGTGTGCTGGTGTCCACAGTGAACCCCTGCGCTTCGAGACAGGGGATAAGGTACTGGTCCCAGTAGTCATAGACAAGGCGAAGCTGCGGTTCGCTCCAATCCTGGGTATAGCTCGGGTCGACTGGGTGCTGGGCGATGCAGGTGTTCATCGCCAGCGCCCAGGCGCGAGCCTGCGCAGCCGGCGGCGTGGAGTATCGGAGACCGCCCGTCGGCGAGACCTCGACGGGGAATCCGTCTGCCCTCATGCACGAGGCGACCTTCTGATCTGATTCCAGGGGAGTCGTGGACCAGTCCTTCCGCTGGACCTGAAGGATCTCGGGAGTTCCCCCGCTCTCTGCCAGGCGGTCCATCTGTTCTCGGTAGGCCGCTTCCTTCTCCGGCTCCGTCGCCAGAACGGGTTCGATGACCTCGGTCGGTTTCCATGTGGCGGCATCCCACACCTTTGAGGGGGTACTGCCTGTCTCCGCGTGCGCCGACGCTCCTGCGTCCGCGCCGGAAGCACACCCCGCCAACAAGAGGGCCCCGACGAGTCCGACCATGGCACCAGCGAAACCGCTTGTCATTCGCCCCTCAGGCACAAGACACCCCAGCGCTCGCAGAGAAAATATCAGTAGGGGTAGTAGCAGTAGCCATTGCTA
Source organism: Micrococcus sp. PSi08 (assembly GCF_054960655.1). Classification (NCBI taxonomy): domain Bacteria; kingdom Bacillati; phylum Actinomycetota; class Actinomycetes; order Micrococcales; family Micrococcaceae; genus Micrococcus; species Micrococcus sp. PSi08. The sequence goes on from NZ_JBHNYP010000026.1 coordinate 23,087, forward strand.
CCCGAAAGAAGCAATGAGACCGAATCGGCCTTCCAGGTCTGGGTGCCTCGGAGACCAGGCTCCCAGTACCTCACGTAGTAGTTGGCTTTGGTACTCGACACTCCCCCAACCGACACCGTGAGGTAATCCCCGTACCGCTGCTGCTCGCCACGGACGCCGACATATCCACCTCCGGCACTGCAGTCCTGTCGCCCGGAGTCCGTCAATGCCTGTGCCGGCACTGCCCCAGAAACGGCCAACAATCCCGCGACGGCGATACCGGCCCCGACCTTTGTAACCCGCTGCTTCATACCCGTGACGATCCTCCTCAGGATTCAAGCTCAAATATGAGCCGCGTCACACACTAGGCGCTAAGGCCTCCCACGGCAAGGGATTCTTCCTGGCCTCCTCAGGCCGTCCCGATTCCCTTTGCGCTTGCTGCAGCCATCACCGGGCGTCGTCTCGTGAGGCCGCGCCGTCGTCGTCCTCCCCGCCCTTGAACTGGCTCATGTAGAGCCGGTGGTAGGCGCCCTTGGCCGCGAGCAGCTCGGCGTGGCTGCCCTGCTCCACGATGTCGCCGTGCTCCATCACGAGGATCACGTCGGCGTCGCGGATGGTGCTGAGGCGGTGGGCGATCACGAAGCTCGTGCGGTCCGAGCGCAGCGCCGCCATGGCGCCCTGGACCAGCACCTCGGTGCGGGTGTCCACGGAGGAGGTGGCCTCGTCCAGGATCAACAGGGAGGGCTGGGCCAGGAACGCGCGGGCGATGGTGATGAGCTGGCGCTCGCCCGCGGACACGTTGGAGGCGTCGTGCTCGATGACGGTGTCGTAGCCCTCGGGCAGGGTGTGCACGAAGCGGTCCACGTAGGTGGCCTTCGCCGCCGCGACGACCTCCTCGTCCGTGGCGTCGAGTCGGCCGTAGCGGATGTTCTCGCGGATGGTCCCGCCGAAGAGCACCGCGTCCTGGAGCACCATGCCGGTGGCGGCGCGCAGCTCGCTGCGGCTGACCGTGCGGGTGTCCACGCCGTCCAGCAGGATCCGCCCGCCGTCCACCTCGTAGAACCGCATGATCAGGTTGACCAGGGTGGTCTTGCCGGCGCCGGTCGGCCCGACGATCGCGACCGTCTGCCCCGGTTCCGCCACGAGGTTCAGGTCCGTGATGAGCGGCTTCTCCGGGGTGTAGGAGAAGCGCACGTGCTCGAACTCCACGCGACCGCGCAGCGGGCGCGGGAGGTGGGCGACGACGTCGGGCCCGGAGGCGGCGGAGGGCGCCGTTTCCCGAACGAAGGTGCCCTCGGAGGGCGCCGTTTCCCGAACGAAAGTGCGGGCGGGGGTGCGGGCGGGGGTGCCATCAGGGGTCTCCTCCGGCTCGTCGAGGAGCTCGAAGGTGCGCTCAGCCGACGCCACGCCGGAGATCAGCATGTTGGACATGCCGGCGATCTGCCCGAGCGGCTGGTTGAACTCGCGCGAGTACTGGATGAACGCGGTGACGGCGCCGAGGGTCATCTGCCCGTTGGCCACGCGCAGGCCGCCGACCACCGCGATGCCCACGTAGCCCAGCCAGTTCACCCACTGCATGATCGGCATGATCATCCCCGAGTAGAACTGCGCCGTGAACGCGGCCTCGTACAGCTCCTCGTTGCGCTCGTCGAAGCGCGCGGCCATGTCCCGCTGACGGCCGAACACGGTCACCAGCTCATGCCCCGTGAACGACTCCTCGATGTGCCCGTTGAGCCGGCCCGTCTCCCGCCACTGCGCGGAGAAGAGCGCCTGGGACTTCTTGCCGATCACGCCCACCACCACGCCGGCCACCGGCAGCGCGATCAGGGCGATGAGCGCCAGCTGCCAGGACAGCCAGAACATCATGCCGACGATGCCGATCACGGTCAGCGCCGAATACACGAGCGAGGCGAACGCCTGTTGGAGGGCCTGCTGGACGTTGTCCACGTCGTTGGTGGCGCGGGAGAGCAGGTCGCCGCGCTGCCCGCGGTCGAAGTAACTCAGCGGCAGCCGGTTGATCTTGGCCTCGATGTCCTCGCGCAGGCGGAAGACGATGCGCATGACGATGTCATTGAGCACGCGGCCCTGCAGCCACATGAACAGCTGGGCCACGAGGTACATGCCCAGCACGATCAGGATCAGCCGGCCCAGCTCGGTGAAGTCGATCCCCTCGCCCGGTGTGAACGCCATGCCGGAGAGCATCTCCGCGGCCTGGTCCTCGCCCTGGGCGCGCAGCCCGTCGATGACCTGCTCGCGGCTCAGCCCGCCGGGCATCTGCGCGGAGACCACGCCGCCGAAGATCACGTCCATCGCCCGGCCGAGCACGCGCGGCGCCCACACGTTGAACACCACGGCCACCAGCACCATGACGGCGACGACGGCCAGCCCCAGCTTCTCCGTGCGGAACAGGCTCATGAGCCGCTTCGCGGACGGCCAGAACGCCTTGGCCTTGCGGGCCGGCCCGCCGCCCCAGTTGTCGGTGGCGCCCTGCTCCTGGATCTCGAGGATCTCCTCGTCGGTCAGGTGCTCGCTCATGCCACGTCCTCCGCGGTCAGCTGGGAGTCCACGATCTCCCGGTAGGTCTGATTGTCCGCCAGCAGCTCGGCGTGGGTGCCGCGGCCGACCACGCGGCCCTCGTCCAGCACGATGATCTGGTCGGCGTCGGTGATGGTGGCCACCCGCTGGGCGACGACGATCCGGGTCACCCCGTCCTCCGCGCGGTCGAGCGCCGCCCGCAGCCGCGCGTCGGTGGTGACGTCCAGGGCGGAGAACGAGTCGTCGAACACGAGGATCCGCGGCTCGGCCACGAGGGCACGCGCGATGGACAGGCGCTGGCGCTGGCCGCCGGAGACGTCCGTGCCGCCCTGGGACAGGCGCGAGTCCAGACCGGAGGCCGCCGCCTCTGCCTTGCCGGTGGTGCGGGCGCGCACGAAGTCGGCGGCCTGGGCCGTCTCCAGGGCCGCCCAGATGCGCTCGTCCGAGGCGTCCGGGGCCCCGAACTGCATGTTCTCCCGCACGGTGCCCGAGAACAGGTACGGCTTCTGCGGCACGAGCGCCACGGCCTCCGTCAGCTCGGCCCGGGCCAGGTCGGTCACCGGCACGCCGTCCACGAGCACCTCGCCGGACGTCGCGTCGTACAAGCGCGGCAGCAGGCTGATCAGCGTGGACTTGCCGGAGCCGGTCGAGCCGATGATCGCCGTCGTGGTGCCGGGTGCGACGGCGAAGCTGACGTCGTCGAGCACCGGCGCCTCGGCGCCGGGGTACTGGAAGGTGACGTGGCGCAGCTCCACGGCGCCGTCGCGACGCGCGGGGCTCACCGGGCGGGCCGGCTCGCCGAGCGTGGGGACGGTGTCCAGGACCTCGCCGATGCGGCGCGCGGAGATCACGGCGCGCGGGAGCATCATCATCATGAAGGTGCCCATCATCACCGCCATGAGGATCTGCAGCAGGTACTGCATGAACGCGGTCAGCGCGCCGACCTGCACGAGCCCCGCGTCCACGCGCTGGCCGCCGAACCACAGGACGGCGGCGGTGGCCAGGTGCAGGATCATCGTGATGACCGGGCCGAGCAGCACGAACAGCCGACCGATCCGCACGGACGTCTCCGTCAGGGCGGCGTTGGCGTCCGTGAACCGGCGCGTCTCGTGGCGCTCGCGCACGAACGCGCGGACCACGCGGATGCCCTGGATCTGCTCGCGCAGCACGCCGTTGAGGGCGTCGATATTGTCCTGCATCTGCTGGAACAGCGGCATGAGACGCGCGACGATCCACGCCACGATCACCAGCAGCACCGGCACGGAGACCCACACCAGCCAGGACAGACCCGGGTCCTCGCGGATGGCCATGACGATGCCGCCGACCGCCATGATCGGCACGGCCACCATGAAGTTCAGGGCCATGAGGGTGAGCATCTGGACCTGGTTGACGTCGTTGGTGCCGCGCGTGATGAGGGTCGCGGCGCCGAAGCGGCCGAGCTCCTCCGCGGAGAACGCGTCCACGCGGGTGTAGACGGCACGGCGCAGGTCCCGGCCGACGCCCATCGAGACTTTCGCGCCGAACCACACGGCGGCGATCGCGGCGACCACCTGCACCAGCGCGACGCCGAGCATCACGAGGCCGATGTCCCAGATGCGGGCGGTGTCGCCGCGGGCCACGCCCTCATCGATGATGCGGGCGTTGAGGCTGGGCAGGTACAGCATGGCCAGCGTGCTGAGCAGCTGCAGCACGACGACGGCCGCGACGGCGCCGCGATAGCGCCGGCCGTGACGGCGGAGCAGGGTCCAGAGCATGGGGCTCCCAGGGAGTCGGGATGGGCGCGCGGCCGCGTGGGCTGCAGTGAGGTGGGCCGAAGGGGGCCGGGCTCATTGTGCCCCAGCCGCGGGAGGGCGCGGGCAGCAGCCGTCGTCGAGGGAGCGCCGGTCCCTCAGCCGGTGGGCGGGATCGTGCTCATCTCGGGCCCCTCGACGGTGAACCCGGCGCCGCACGTCGTCGTCGGACGCCCCGGGCGCACCCCGGACGACCGGCTGCCGAACCACCTGCTGGCGGACCCGCACGAGGACTGAGCGACGCCAGACGGGGGCGTGAGCCAGACGTTTCTGCTGCGGATCGGGCGTCAGAACCGCAGAAACGTCTGGCTCAGCGCCCGGGCCCCTCAGAGCAGGGGACGCAGCGGGACCAGGAGGACCTCGACCACGCGGGCGAGGCGGTGACGGTCCTTCCAGCGCGGGGTGTCGATCCGGACGGCCCGCTGGGCGTCGAGAGCGAAGATCTCCTCCATCCGGGCGGCGAAGTCGCGGTCCACGACCACCACGTTGGACTCGTAGTTGAAGCCCAGGGAGAGGCGGTCGACGTTGGCCGAGCCCACGGTGGACCAGATGCCGTCCACGGTGGCGGTCTTCGCGTGGATCATGCTGGCCCTGTACAGCAGGATCGTGATGCCGGCCTCGAGCATCTTCCCGAAGAAGCCGCGCGAGGCCCAGTCCGCCACGATGTGGTTGGAGTCCTCCGGCACCATCACCTGCACGTCCACCCCCCGCCGGGCCGCGTGCAGCAGCGCCTCGAGGACCTGCTGGTCCGGGATGAAGTACGGCGTGTTGATGAGGATGCGGTGCTGCGCCCGCTGGATGGCGTCGAGGTAGCTCAGCCGGATCGGGTAGACCAGCAGCGGCGGTTGGTTCGCGGCCACGGTGATGCGCGGGTCCCACGTGTCCGGGGGGCGCCAGGACATCTGCTCGCCCGCACGGTGGTGCGCGTTCCACTTGATGGAGATCGACTGGTCCAGCCCCCACACCGCCGGGCCGCGCTCGCGCACGTGAGTGTCCCGCCAAAAGCGGGCGTAGTCGTCGCCGATGTTGAAGCCGCCTGCGAAGCTGACCTCGTCGTCCACCACCATGATCTTCGAGTGGTTGAACCCGCTGTGTCGGACCACGCCTCGCCAGATCGGGCGGGCGAAGGCCGGCAGCCGGAACACGTGGATGCGCGGGTCCAGCTGACGGTAGAAGCGGGGCGGGACCACGAGGTTCCCGAACCCGTCATAGGAGACGTAGACCTCCACGCCGCGCGCGGCCGCCCGGTTGAAGGCGTCCATGAACCGCTGGCCCGTGGGGTCGCTCTTCCAGATGTAGGTCTCGAACTTGATGATCCGCTGCGCTCCGTCGATCGCGGCGATCATCTCCTTGTAGAGGTCCTCACCCGAGGTGAAGATGCGCAGCTCGGAGCCCTCCACGTGGGCGTCAAACACGCCGGGGTTCGGCGCGGGTCGGCGCACTCGGCCGCCGCGCTTGACCATGTCCACGCCGGTGAGCCCGGCGGCGACCGTCAGCGGCAGTCCCACGAGACCGACGCCCGCGGCCACGGCCGCTCCCCGGAGGAGACGACGGACCGGCAGGCGGGACAGGGACGGCAGGGACGGTCGACGCATTCGCTCAGTCTACTCAGGGCCCCGTCAGCGCGGATCGGTCGAGCGGCGCATCTCGGTCCAGGCCGCGCTCACCTCGGAGCGCATGCGCACGAGTTCGATCGCCGTCTCCTGCAGCCTCCGGGCGCTCTCGCTCTCGGGGATGTACTGCCGCACCCGCTGGGCCTGGTCCTCCGCGGAGACGTCCACCATGACGGCGATCGAGTGCGCCACCAGGCGGGACTCCGCCCCGGTGCGTCGGCTCGCGTAGACGCGCAGCGCCACATGCATGGACCGCTCCGTGGTGTTCACCAGGAGGGCCTCCACGCGCACGAGGTCGCCCACGTGGATGTTCCGCACGAAGCGCACACCGCCGCCGAACACCGCGACCACGGATTCATGTCCGGTCCAGCGGGCGGCGCAGACGGCGGCCGCCTCGTCCACCCAGCGCAGGATCGCGCCCGCGTTGATGGTGCCGCCCACGGTGGCCTCCGCGTTGGGGGCCAGGAACGCGAGGGTGCTCATCTCCTCGGGGGCCTCCCCGGGCGCGGGGAACGGCAGTCGGGCCATGCCGCGCTCGACGGCGCGGCGGGCCACGGTGGAGCGGCGGGCCTGTTCGTCGCGCTCGATCTGGCCGGGGGTCGAGGGCTCCCAGACCGGCACGGTCACGGGCACCCCGCCCTCCTCCGCGGCGTAGACCACGAGGGACGAGGTGGCGACCACGGGGTCGCCGTCGTCGTCGCGGATCTCCGGCAGCAGCAGGCGGGTCTGGACGTGCACCTCGGCGCCGTCCGTGTGGACCACGCGCGCCTGCACCACAGCGCGGCGGTCCACCGGCACGGGGTGCCGGAACTGGGTGTGCCCCACGTAGCGGGCACGCACGAACGTCCCGGCCCAACTCGCCGCGACGGCGTAGCCGGCCTTCTCGATCCAGGAGATGACGGTGCCGGCGTCCACCAGGCCGGTGGGATGATCGAAGCTGTCCGCCCGGAATTCGAGGGCGAGGGCTCCGGGGGGTCTCATGCCGTCGAACGTATCACCCGAGTCCGGGCCCTGTGCGGCCGGTCACGCCCCGTCCAGGAGTCTGCGGGGAACCTCCCGGCCGCGCCCCAGGCGGGTCCGCGCACGGGGGACAATGGACCCATGACCGCCTTCGACCGTCTCCCCCTGCCCGCGGAGCCCCAGACCCCCCACGACCGCCTGCGCCGCCGCACCGAGGCCGCCGTCGCCGAGCGCGGGGAGGCCGCCGTCGCCGGGCTGGCGGTGCGCCTGATGACCGGCGCGGCCACCCCGGAGGACGTCACCTCGGGTGCCGCCCGCGCCCTCACCGGCGACGACGGCGACCTCAGCCCCGCCGCGACCGGCGCGCTGGCCCTGATGCACGCGTGGCACCGCAGCGCGCTGCCCGCCCTGACCGGGGCGCTCACCGCCCCCGAGGCGGACGTCCGCTCGGCGGCCCACCTCGTGATCGCCTCCCGGGCCGGCTCGCTGCGCCGCGACGCCGCCGTCGACCGCGCCCTCGTGGACGCGGTGCGGGCCGGCTGTGCCGACCCGGACCCGGAGGTCCGCGCGTCGGCCGCGTCCGCGCTGGGCGCCCTCGCCCGCCCCGAGGACCTCGAGTCCGCCCTGCCCGTGCTCACCGGCATGGTGATGGACGTGGACGCGGACCTGGCCGCGGCCGCCGAGCTGGCCCTCGAGCAGCTCGCGATCCGCCTGGACCGGCCCGGCCTGCGGGTCAGCCTCGAGGGCTGAGGCGACGCCCGTGCAGTGCCCCCACTTCGACGTCGGCGAGTGCCGTTCCTGCCCGCTGATGGGCGTGCCGTACGCCCGGCAGCTCGCGGACAAGCAGGCCGCGGTGCTGGCCGCCCTGGCGGACGCGGTCGACGCGGACACGGTCGTGGGTGAGCCGTTCGCCTCCGCGGAGGCCGGATTCCGGAACAAGGCGAAGCTCGTGGTCACGGGGTCGGCGGCGGCGCCGCGGCTGGGCATCCTGGACCCGCGCCAGCACCCCCGGCATCACGACGGCGCCGGCGTGGACCTGCGCGACTGCGGCCTGTACGAGGCCGGCATGGAAGGCGTGTTCGACGCGTGCGCGGCGGCGGTGACGGCGGCCGGGCTGGAGCCCTACGACGTCGCCGCCCGCACGGGCGAGCTGAAGAACGTGATCGTGACGCTCTCCCCCGACCGGGAGGCGATGGTCCGGTTCGTGCTGCGCTCCGCCGACCGGCTGGACGCGCTGCGCGCGGCGGTGCCGGGGCTGCTGGACGACCTCGCGGCGCGCGGGACACCCGCCGCCGTGGTGAGCGCGAACCTGCTGCCGGAGCACGTGGCCCTGCCCGAGGGCGACGAGGAGATCGTGCTCGCCGGCGGGCCGACCCTGCGGATGGAACTGAACGGGATCGGCCTGCGGCTGCGCCCGCAGGGGTTCTTCCAGACGAACACCGCGGTGACCGAGGGGCTGTACGCGACGGCGGCGGCGTGGGTCGCCGAGGCCGGCCTGCCGGCGGCGGCGTGGGACCTGTACTGCGGGGTGGGCGGGTTCGCGTTCCACCTGGCCCGGGCCGGCGTGCGAGACGTGTGGGGCATGGAGTCCTCCGCCGAGGCGGTGGCCGCGGCCCGGGAGACGGCCGCGGAGCTCGGCCTGGCCGACCGGGCGCGCTTCTCCGCCGGCGACGCCACCTCCGCGCTTTCGTTCGAGAAACGGCGGGCTCCGGAGGCGCTTTCGTTCGAGAAACGGCGGTCCCGCCCGGACGCCGTCGTCGTGAATCCGCCGCGGCGGGGCATCGGCGCCGAGCTGGCCGACGCGCTGGAGGACTCGGGCGCGCCCACCGTGCTGTACTCGAGCTGCAACCCGACGACGCTGGCACAGGACCTGGCCCGGATGCCGAGCTATCGGGTGGCGCGGGTGCAGTTGTTCGACATGTTCCCTCAGACCCTGCACGCGGAGGTGCTCACACTGCTGACCCGGCGGTGACGGGGGCCGGGGCGCGTCACCGCGGGCTCCCCGCCCGGCGGTTCCGCTTCTTCAACTCGACGAAGACCTGCAGCAGCGTCAGAGCCGACGGCGCGAGCGCGGGTTGCGTGAGCACGAGCGGTTGCGCACGGGTCAACCCGCCACCCTGCAACGGCCGTCCCGAGTCCCACCGGTTGGCCTTGCGCAGACCACCCTCGTTCCACAGCCGCTCGTCCACCTTGAGCGCCACCTTCATCGTGTGCTCCGACTCTGGCGCCACAGCACGGACTTCCTTCACGTCCGCCCAGTCCACGGACCAGTCCCGCGTCCACACCCGTCGCTCATCGAACGTGACATGCCGAGGCCGGAACAGACCCATCGTCGCGGCGGGAAGCACCGCCAACGCCAGCGCCAACCCGATGAACGACGCCACACGCCACACCCCGAACCCGGCCGAGACATCCTCCGGCGGCCGGAAGATCACCCACACGAACACCGCGATGCACACCACGACGATCAGCCACAGGAGCAACCACCGCGACGGACGCACCCGCGCCTGCACCGGCAGACTCGCCAGGATCTCCTCCCGCGACGCCTTCTTCCGCAACCGCGTCGGCTTCGCATCCATCACTTGCTCATCATCCAGTTCATGAGCCCTTCGCCCCCCGGCCATCTCCGCCGAGTGTGTCCTGCTCGTTCCCGGGCCACGCTTCCGGCGCGCGGGGGCACACGTCCGCCCCGTCGGCACGACCCTATTCCCGGAACCCACCGCGCCGCAGCGACATCACCGCAGCTGAGAACCGCTGTGATGTCGCTGCGGTGCGGTCGGCCGGAACGACGGCGCGCTCGCTGCGGTGAACATCGCCGCGGCACTCCCCGTGCGGCCCCACTTCCCCGCCCGTAGGCTGGTTCCCATGTCGCAGACGCTCACCCCCGCCGCTCCGCAGGACCTGAACGCCCGCCGCCACCGGCTCCGCCGCTACCGCGCCGTCATCTTCGACATGGACGGGGTCATCACAGACACCGCCGGCGTGCACGCGCAGGCGTGGAAGGAGCTCTTCGACGGGGCGCTGCCCGCCGTGGGCGCGCTGCCCGCCAACGCCGCCGTCGTCGCCGCGGACCCGGACGTGCTGCGTCCCTTCGACGCCGCCGCCGACTACCTGCACCACGTGGACGGGCGCCCCCGCGAGGACGGGGTCCGCACGTTCTTCGCCTCCCGCGGCCTGCACGTCCCGGAGGCCGACGCCCCCGAGGCGGACGCGGCCCCGGAGCTGACGGTCCTCGCCCTCGCTGAGCGCAAGCAGGGCTACTTCGAGCAGGTCCTCGAGCGCGACGGCGTCCGCGTGTTCCCGGAGGCCCAGGACCTCCTCGAGCGGCTGCGGGCCAAGGGCGTGCCGGTCGCACTGGTCACCAGCTCCAAGAACTCCCGCGCCGTGCTCACGGCCGGCGGCGTGCTGGACTTCTTCCCCGTGATCGTGGACGGGAACACCGCCGTCGAGCGCGGGCTGCCGGGCAAGCCGGACCCGGCGATGTTCTGGGAGGCCGCCCGCGAGCTGGGCGTCGACGTCGCGGACGCGATGGTCCTCGAGGACGCCGTCTCCGGCGTGAAGGCCGCCGCGGACGGCCGCTTCGGCCTCGTGATCGGCGTGGACCGCGAACCCGAGCTCGGCAAGGGCCGGCTCAAGGCGGCCGGCGCCCACCTGGTGGTCCAGGACTACGGGACCCTGCATCTGGAGGACCGCACCACCACCCCGTTCGACCCCGCGTGGGTGCTGCGCTGGGACCGCTTCGACCCGGCCTCCGAGGGCACACGCGAGGTGCTGTGCACCCTGGCCAACGGGTACTGGGGCACCCGCGGCGCCGTGCCCGGCACGCGCATCTCCTCCGTCCACTACCCCGGCACCTACATGGCCGGGGTGTTCAACCGGCTGACCTCGATGGTCCAGGGCCGGGTCGTGGAGACCGAGCACATGGTCAACATCCAGGACTGGACCCCGCTCGTGGTGACCCCGCGCCACGGCCGCCCGCTGCTGCCGGGTGAGGAGAACCTCGTGGAGTACGGCCAGGAGATGGACCTGCGTCGCGGCGTGCTCTCCCGCACCATGACCTTCGAGGACGAGCAGGGCCGGCGCACCACGGTCCACACCCGGCAGTTCACCTCGCTGGCCAATCGGCACCTCGCCGCGATCGAGCTGACCGTGGTGGCGGAGAACTGGTCCGGGGACCTCACGGTGCGCTCGAAGATCGAGGGCCGCGTGGCCAACCTCAACGTCTCCGACGACCGCACCCTCGCCAACCAGCACCTCGAGCCGGTCCAGGCCCGGGAGATCGACGGCGAGACCGTCCTGCTCGAGACCGCCACCAACCAGTCCGGCATCCACGTGGCCATGGCCACCCGCACCCGCCAGGTGGCGCCGGTGGGCCACCACGAGCCCATCCGCCGCCCCGTGGACGGCTCGGACCTGGTGGTCGGCCAGGACATCCTCCTCCACGTGGACGAGGGCGTGCCGCTCGTGCTGGAGAAGATCGCCGCCGTCGCCACGAGCCACGACCACGCCAACGCCTCCGTGTGGGAGTCGGCGGTGAAGGACGTCCAGCGCGCCCAAAACTTCCGCAACCTGCTGACCCTGCACGAGCAGCGCTGGGGCACCAACTGGGACCGGTTCTCCGTGCGCATCGACCTGGCGGAGCCGTACCGGCATCAGCGCCGCTCCACGGCGGCGGAGGCCGGCGGCGAATACGCGCCGCCCGTCGTCGCCGCCGGCCACTCGGCCCCGGTGGGGTCCGCGGTCCCGATGGGCAAGGACGGCGCGTCGCTGCGCCAGCAGCTCGCCCTGAACCTGCACACGTTCCACGTGCTCCAGACGGCCTACGGCCGCCGCCGGGACCTGGACGCCTCCGTGGGGGCACGCGGCCTGCACGGCGAGGGCTACCGCGGCCACATCTTCTGGGACGAGATCTACGTCTACCCGATGCTCACGCTGCGCCGCCCCGAGATCACCCGGGGCCTGCTGATGTACCGCTACCGGCGTCTCAACGAGGCCCGCGCCAACGCCCAGGCCGAGGGCTGGGCCGGTGCCATGTACCCGTGGCAGTCCGGGGCGGACGGCTCCGAGGAGACGCCCACCGAGCTGTGGAACCCGCGCTCGCGCATGTGGATGCCGGACAACTCCCACAACCAGCGGCACGTCTCCCTGGACATCGCCTACTCGGTGCTGCGGTACATCGAGATCACGAAGGACACGTCCTTCATCTCGGACTACGGCGCGGAGATGCTCGTGGAGATCTCCCGGTTCTTCATGTCCATGACCCTGCACAACGCCGTCACGGACCGCTACGAGATCCACGGCGTCATGGGCCCGGACGAGTTCCACGACGGCTATCCCGAGACCCCCGGCTCCGGCCTGCGCAACAACGCGTACACGAACGTGCTGACCTCGTGGGTGCTCGCGGAGACCGCCCGCCTGGTCCGCTGGCTGGACACGATCGACGACGGTCTGCCCGAGCTCATGGAGATCTCCGAGGAGGAGATCGAGCGCTGGGAGGAGGTCAGCACCCGTCTGACCGTGCCGTTCTTCGAGGAGGGCGAGGAGGCCGGCATCCTCGCCCAGTTCGAGGGCTACCAGGACCTGCTCGAGTTCGACTGGGAGGCCTACCGCGCCAAGTACGGGAACATCGGCCGCATGGACCTGATCCTGCAGGCCGAGGGCGACGCCACCAACCGGTACAAGCTCTCCAAGCAGGCCGACACCCTCATGCTCGGATACCTGTTCTCCGCCGAGGAGCTGGACCGGATCCTGCGCCGCATGGGCTACGAGCTGCCCGAGGAGGCGTTCGAGCGGATGGTCACGTACTACGAGGCCCGCTCGACGCACGGCTCCACGCTCTCCCGGCTGGTGCACGCGTGGGTGTCGGCCCGCACGGACCCGGACCGGTCCTGGGACCTGTTCACGGAGGCCCTCGAGTCGGACCTCTCGGACACGCAGGGCGGCACCACGAAGGAGGGCATCCACCTGGGCCTGATGGCGGGCACCGTGGACACGGTGATCCGCTGCTACGCGGGCCTCGAGACGCGCGACGACGTCGTCCGGCTGCACCCCCGCATGCCCGCCCAGCTGCCCGGCGCCCGGTTCACCATCCGGTTCCGCCAGCAGCCCGTGGTCATCCAGATGACCCAGCGGGAGGTGACGGTGTCTGCGGGCGAGGGCATGTGGCACGACGTGCCGATGATCATCGCCGGCCGCGAGCACACCCTGTCCCCCGGCGAGAAGCTGACGGTCCCGCTGGACTGAGGGCCGCCGTCGTCGGCCACCCCACCCCGTCCCTTTGGGGGCGAAAGTGGGCGGTATCCCGCGCGGATACCGCCCACTTTCGCCCCCGGACGCGGGAGGACGCGGGAGGACGCGGGAGGACGCGGCCGCCGCCCCGGCTCAGCGCAGCGGCAGCTCGGCCCGGACCACCCAGCAGCCGCCCAGCGGGCCGGCCATGAGGGTGCCGCCGAACACGGCCACGCGCTCGCGCATGCCGGCCAGGCCGAAGCCGCTGGCCATCGCGACCACCACGCGGTCCCGGCGGGGCTCGCCCTCGTCCATGGGGCTGGCGATGCACAGCACGAGGCGGTCCGCGCCCTCGAGCTCCGAGGTCAGGCGCACCGTGCCGCGGCGCGGAGCGTGCTTGAGGATGTTCGTCACCGACTCCTGCACCACGCGCAGCACGGTCAGCTCCAGGGAGCGCGGCAGCTCCTCCAGCTCGGTCAGCGAGCGCTCCACCGCGAACCCGGCCGCGTGCAGGCGGGCCTCGAACTCGTCGAGGCGGGCCGGCAGGTCCACGACGGCGTCCCCCTCCGCCGTCTGCGCGTTGCGGGAGGAGCCGCGCAGCGCGGTGAGCATGCGGCGCAGGTCCACGAGGGACTGCCGGGCGGCCTGCTCGATGGCCTTCTCCGCGGCGGCCCGTTTGTCCGGGTCCCTCTGGGTGGGCAGCATGGCGGCCTGCATCGAGATCACGGTGAGCCCGTGCGCGACGACGTCGTGCAGCTCCGCCGCGATCCGCTGCCGCTCGGCCTCCGCGGCGCAGGCGGCGGCCTCCTCGGCCCGGCGCAGGGCCGCCTCGCGGTCCCGGGCCCGATGCCGGGATCGGCGGATCATGAAGGCCGGCACCGCCACGCACAGCGCGACGATGAGCGTGATGACCATGACGCCCTTGAGGCTGTCCTCGTCCGCCCACGTGCCGTCGGTGAGGACCTCGCCCGCGACGGTGAGCAGGATGAGGGCGCCCAGGGCGAACCAGACGAACACCCGGTGCGAGTACCGCGTCACCATGGCCGCGCCCAGGACGACCCCGCCACTGAACGCCTGCGGGGTGAGGTGCGCGTGGTCCGCCTCCACGAGGCCCACCAGACCGAACGTGCACCCGAGCAGCACGAACACCGCCGCGAGGGTGGGCTGCCACCCGAACAGCAGCGTGACCAGCACGCTCGCCAGGAACAGGACCCAGCGCAGGAGCGGCTCCCGCCCCTCACCCGTCAGCCCGCCGTCCTCCTCGAGGATGCCCGCGAGTTCGGGGTCGGCGCTCAGCCCGGCGGCCACCGTGGGCCCCAGCATCAGGGTGAGGATCTCCCCCAGCACCATGAGCCCGACGATCACGTAGAGGACGATCCGCGTGTGCCGGGAGACGGGTTCCGTGCGCAGGATCGCCGGCAGGCGGGAGCCCAGGGGAGACTCGGCGGGCGGGGGCGACGTCGCCGTCGTCGTCCGAGCCGGGGCGGGCGCCGCGATGCTCATCCGATGTCCACGAGGCCCGCGCGGGCGGCGCGGATGAGGATCTGCACGCGGTCACGGACCTGCCACTTGTCCAGGACCTTGCCGATGTGGGACTTCACCGTGGCCTCCGCGAGGAACAGGGCGCCGGCGATCTCCGCGTTGGAGGCGCCCTTGGCGAGCTCGCGGACCACGTCCAGCTCGCGCTCGGTGAGGCGCTCGTGCGGGGCGAGGGGCTCGGCCGGGCAGGGGGCGGTGTGCTCGGGGGCCGCGGTGACGGCCTCCACCAGGTCCGCGGCCACGCGGGCGGAGAACACGGCGTCCCCGGCATGGACGCGGCGGATGGCGTCCACCACCTCGGCCGGCGGGGCGTCCTTCACGAGGTAGCCGGCGGCGCCGGCGCGCAAGGCGGGCACGAGGTACTGCTCGGAGGAGAAGGTGGTGATCGCCAGGACGCGCACGCCGGGGGCCTCGGCGGAGATGCGCGCGGTGGCCTCGACGCCGTCCATGCGGGGCATCTGCATGTCCATCAGCACGACGTCGGGGGCCAGCGTGCGGGCCGCCTCGAGGGCCTGGACCCCGTCCTCGGCGGAGCCGACCACCTCGAGGTCCTCGGCCTGGGCCACGAAGTGCTCGAGGGCGGTGCGCATCAACGCCTGGTCGTCGGCCACGACTACTCGGATCATGGCGCCCAG